>RFGN01000432.1 GCA_003696645.1 Gammaproteobacteria bacterium
ATGATCCCCCGCACCCCGGTAGGAGATATTGCACGACGCTTCCAATGCGACTCCTGATAGCCAATCGCTGCAAGAAAACGCCAATCTATCTGGTACAGCCTTCCCGCCTCCTTGAAATATGGCAGATACAGGGTCAGCCGCTTTTTTATGTGGTGTCGCAGAATTCGTGTTTCTGTGTAATTAAACCCACGTGTATGGCTATAGTAGCGTTCCAGAAGCTGATCAAGTTCTCCGCTTCTTTTCAACGCCTCGAAAAAATCCTTTACTGCGCTATCCAGGCTTTTATCCGGGCGGGGTGAAATTCCCCAGGCCAGGAATTCATCCTGGGTAATTGGAAAAGCGCTTCGGGCCTCAGGATAGAAGGCCTGGTTAATCGCCATTTCATTGGAATCAGCCACTGTAAAATCGATGTTTCCTTTCCAGACCTCTGCAATGAGCTCTTCGCTGCTCCGGTCCTCGACACTCTCCCACATCAAGTCAGGGTATGATTCGGCCAGCTTGCGCAATTGCGCTTCATGACTGCTCCCCCTGACTACCACTACCCTTTTTCCTATCAGATCTTCAATCTTTGAAGGAATCTCCTTTCCAGCCCGATAGATCACCTCCTGCCTGATCTTCTGGTATGCCGGACCAAAACGTATCCTGGAACGGCGAGAGCCCGTGACTGTCAGCCCAGCTGCGGCAATATCGGCCTGACCTGTGGCAATCATCGGGATGATATCGGCGAAATTTTCAGGCATGGTCACCCTGAGCTTCACCCCCAACTGATCAGCAAACCGTTTCATCAAGTCATATTCCAGACCAGTCGGTCCATCTACTCCCTCATAATAGGTAGTTGGGCTGTTACGGGTAAGAAAATGGATTTCACCGCGTTGCTTGATCTGGGTCAGTGTATCTACGGCAGGAGAGTTGCACCCAACAGATGCCATGCTGCCAACAGTCAAGATGGCCGATAAAAAGCACGATCTATATCTGCTCACAGGGAAATCCATTTATACCCAAAAAGTACATCATCTGAATATAACCTGTTTTTCCAGATACGAGAATGTTCCAGGGAGGCCGCCCGGATCAGGAATCTTGCCGCTAAACGGCAGTCTTATTGCAGTTTGGCAGAATAATTATTCGAAATGGTCTGGCATGCGATAGCCCTCCTGACGACACAGGGCATCTCTTTCGGCATCCTTCAGGTCTTCTCGCATCATCTCTTCCACCAGCGTTTCAAAGCTTGTTTTGGGTGTCCATCCCAGCTTCTCTCTTGCCTTGCTCGGATCACCCAGGAGTGTTTCGACCTCAGCGGGCCTGAAATAACGCGGATCCACCTGAATAATGCATTTTCCGTGCTGATCATAGCCTTTTTCATCAACCCCCTCACCGCGCCAGCTGATATCAATCCCCACCTCTTTCGCAGCTATGGTCACGAATTCCCTGACAGAATGCTGTTGACCCGTGGCAATAACGAAATCTTCGGGGTGCTCCTGTTGCAACATCAACCATTGCATTTCGACATAATCACGAGCATGTCCCCAGTCTCGCAGGGCGTTCAGATTTCCAAGATACAGGCAGTCCTGCAGGCCCAGCTTGATCCGTGCCAAAGCGCGCGTGATCTTGCGGGTAACAAAGGTCTCTCCACGCAAGGGTGACTCATGATTGAACAGGATCCCGTTGCAGGCATATATCCCGTAGGACTCCCGATAATTCACTGTGATCCAGTAGGCATAAAGCTTGGCCACGGCATAGGGAGATCGGGGATAGAACGGAGTCTTTTCCGTCTGGGGAATCTCCTGGACCAGCCCGTACAGCTCAGAAGTAGAAGCCTGATAAAAACGGCTTTTGTCCTCGAGCCCCAGAATACGGATTGCCTCAAGTACCCGCAATGCCCCAATCCCGTCAGAGTCGGCAGTGTACTCAGGTTCTTCAAATGAAACAGCTACATGGGACTGGGCCGCAAGATTGTAGATTTCATCCGGCTGAACCTGCTGAATGATCCGAATCAGGCTGGAAGAGTCCGTCATGTCACCATGATGCAGAATGAAACGCCTTGTCTGTTCGTGTGGATCCTGATACAGGTGGTCTATTCGATCAGTATTGAAGAGGGAAGAACGGCGTTTGATGCCATGCACTTCATAGCCCTTTTCCAGCAACAATTCAGCGAGATAGGCCCCGTCCTGTCCGGTTATTCCGGTAATCAATGCTTTTTTCATAAAATTTTTGGCGTTTACTCTGTCAAATCAGCGTTATTGAAACGTGAAAGATACCACAAAATGGTTTTTCTGATACCTGTTTCAAAGGTTTCCTGCGGAGACCACCCAAAATCTGAAGCAATTTTCCGCTGGTCGATCGCATACCTCCAATCATGCCCCGGACGATCTTTCACGAAGGTAATCAGTTTGGCATGAGGTTGACCTTCCGGCCTGAATTCATCCATCAGCTTGCATATCAATTTACATATATCGATATTCCGCCATTCGTTCCTGCCACCAATATTATAGGTTTCACCAATGGATGCGTGACGCAGCACCACATCAATCCCCCGGCAATGATCCTCTACGTATAGCCAATCCCGAATGTTGCCGCCATCCCCATATAGAGGTACAGGTTGCCCCTGCAGGCAGCTGCAGATCACTGTGGGAATGAATTTTTCACTGTGCTGATAGGGGCCATAATTGTTCGAGCAGTTGGTTGTCACCACAGGTAGGCCATAGGTATGATGCCAGGCCCTTACCAGATGGTCGCTGGCCGCCTTGGTTGATGAATAAGGTGAATTTGGTGCGTAGGGCGTCTCTTCCGTGAAGGGAGGATCATCTTGAGCAAGTGCCCCATATACTTCGTCTGTAGAGATGTGATGGAAACGGCATTGATTGTCCGACCATCCCTGTTCCTGCAGCCAAAACTTGCGACAGGCCTCCAGCAGAACAAAGGTACCCTGAATATTGGTCTGCAAAAAAACGGCTGGGCCACTAATCGAGTTATCCACATGGGATTCCGCTGCGAAATGAACCACTGTATCGATTTCATGCTCTCTTAGCAGCTGTATCACCAGAGGCGCATCACAGATATCCCCCTGAACAAATGTATGACGCGGATGACCCATCAAGTCCTGCAGATTATCCAGCGATCCAGCATAGGTCAGTGCATCCAGATTGACTACATGATCAACATGACCCTGCTGCAGACAATAACGAACGAAATTGCAGCCAATGAATCCTGCTCCACCTGTTACCAGAAGCTTTCTTGGCCTATAGGGCATGTTTCTCTGCCGTAATAATCTCGTTCAGAAAATGGCGCCAGTCCGGCCTTTCGATTCCAAAGGTCGTTTTGATCTTCTGGCAGTCCAAAACAGAATAGGCGGGTCTTTTGGCCTTCGCAGGGTAGTCTGCTGCCTTGATTGCCGAGAAATGTTTCAGTTTGAGAGGGTACTCCGCTTCTCGAGCCTGCCTGAAGACTTCCTCGGCAAACTGGAACCAGGACACCTCAGGTTGACCACAAAAATGATAGACACCCCAGGGTTGCCTTTCCTCGGCCAACATGTCTGGAATCATGACAAGCATTTTCAGGATGGCATCGGCCAGCGCCCTGGCAGGAGTTGGACACCCGATCTGATCCGAAACCACCGTCAGCATCTCACGTTCGCTTCCCAGATTGAGCATGGTCTTGACAAAGTTTTCCCCATATCTTGAAAACACCCATGAGGTCCGAATCAAGAGGCTTTTTTTATATCTGCTCAATGCATGCTCCCCTGCAAGCTTGCTCATCCCGTAGACATTGAGTGGTTTGGCAATGGCATTTTCGAGATAGGGTGTTTTACTACGACCGTCAAATATGAAATCGGTCGAGACATGCACAAGAGGTATCTGTTTGGGTTCACAGCACTCTATCAGATGCCGAACGCCATGCTCATTTACGCCAAAGGCACGTTGCCGGTCTGTTTCTGCCGCATCCACTGCAGTATAAGCGGAAGCATTGATCACACATTCGGGCCTGAGATTCTTGAATACCGATTGAACAGAGCCGCGATCGGCAACATCCATGTCAATTCGGTCCTTCCCTACCGCTGCAATCCCGTAGACATCGGCTCTCTCCATCAATGATCGGCCCAACTGGCCCTCGGCACCAACTACCAATATACGCATTCAGCTCTCCCAGGCAGGCAGATGACCACCTTTCACCTGATGTAGCATCGGATAGAGCTGATCCTTTTTTGACAGAACAGGATTATCCAAAGGCCAGTTGATGTTCAAACCAGGATCATTCCAGGCAATTCCATATTCGCAATCCGGGCAGTAATAATCGGTACACTTGTAATGAAAATCGGCCATATCAGACAAGACACAAAAGCCATGCGCCAGTCCTGGCGGAATCCAGAGCTGGCGAAAGTTCTGATCTGATAACTCGACCCCATACCACTTTCCAAAGGTTGGTGATCCCTTACGGATATCCACAGCGACATCAAAGACACTTCCAGCACTCACTCTGACCAATTTGCCCTGCGGATGTTCAAGCTGGTAATGCAACCCGCGCAGGACTCCAAAAGTTGAACGGGAATGATTGTCCTGCACAAATTCATGGTCAACTCCCAACACCTTTCGATATCGCTCATGGTGCCAGGTCTCGATAAAAAACCCCCGGTTATCGGAAAATGATTTGGGCTCGATGAGAAGCACTCCATCAAGGCTGGTTTCAGATACCTTCATGTCATTGTTCCCTGAGCAACATATAAAGGTACTGCCCATATTGATTTTTCTGCATCGAATGGGCGATATTGCTCAACTCTTCATCACTGATATATCCCATTCGCCAGGCGATCTCCTCCGGACAGGCGATCTTCAGTCCCTGCCGTCTCTCTATCACCTCAATAAACTGTGATGCCTCGGCCAAACTCTCATGTGTCCCGGTATCCAGCCATGCCATACCACGTCCAAGCTTGACAGCCGACAACTCCCCTTTATTCAGATAGGCCCGGTTGATATCCGTAATTTCGTATTCTCCTCTTGTGGATGGTTTCAGTGTGGCTGCAATATCCACAACTTGATTATCATAGAAATAAAGACCGGTTACTGCATAGTTGGATGGGGGATGCTCTGGTTTTTCTTCAATACTGACAATCGTTGCCTGATCTTCACCAAAACCGACAACACCATAGCGTTCAGGATCATGGACCCTGTACACAAACACCTTTGCACCCGATCGAAGACATGAGGTTTCAACCAGAAGGCTTGAAAGACCATTTCCAAAAAATATATTGTCTCCTAATACAAGGCTTACAGAAGACTGGTCTATAAATGCCCTGCCCAGAATAAATGCCTGTGCAATACCTTCTGGTTTCGTCTGGATTTGATAGGAGAGGTTAATACCCCATTGACTTCCATCACCAAGCAACCGTTGGAACTGTTCAAGGTCATGTGACGTGGTAATAACCAAGATATCCCGAATACCCGCCATCATAAGGGTCGTGAGCGGATAATAGATCATGGGCTTGTCGTAGATCGGCAGCAGCTGCTTCGATACACCCTTTGTAATAGGGAACAGACGGGATCCAGTCCCGCCTGCCAAGATAATTCCTTTCACCTGACCTGGTGAAGAAACTACATTTCTTTAAGCGTCTGAACCAGCTTGGCTACCGCAGATTGTGCATCACCGTAAAGCATACGGGTATTATCCTGGTAGAACAGTTCATTTTCAACTCCGGCAAATCCAGTACCCTGACCCCGCTTGATCACGATGACGTTCTTGGACTCATCCACATTCAAGATCGGCATCCCATACAAGGGGCTTGAAGGGTTGTTCTTGGCCGCAGGATTCACCACATCGTTGGCCCCCATGACAACGGTCACATCTGTATTGGCAAATTCATCATTGATATCTTCCATGTCATACAGCTTCTCATAATCAATACCCGCCTCGGCCAACAACACATTCATGTGCCCCGGCATGCGACCTGCAACAGGATGAATGGCAAACTTGACGTCGACACCTCGTGCCTCTAGCACATCAACCAGTTCTCTGACCTTGTGTTGCGCCTGGGCAAGCGCCATACCATATCCCGGAACAATGATCACACGCTCAGCATAGCCCATCATGATGGCAGAATCTTCTGCCTCGATCGGCTTGAGTTCACCCTCGATCCCATCCGTGCCACTGTCGGAAAGCTGGCCAAAATTGCTGAACAGAACATTTCCGATGGAGCGGTTCATGGCCTTGGCCATGAGCATCGTCAACATGGAGCCCGCAGCACCTACCACGGTACCAGCCACAATCATCGCGGCATTTCCCATCACAAGGCCTTCAAATCCAACTGCGAGACCGGTAAAGGCATTGTAAAGCGATATGACAACCGGCATGTCTGCCCCACCAATGGGTAATGTCATCATCACGCCAAAGATCAGGGACATGACAAAGAAGGTTACAATCATGGAAGACGAGCTGGGATCAGTGATCACTCCCAGACCAGCAAGAACGGCAATGGCAAAAACTATCAGATTGGCCGCTTTCTGCGCCGGAAACACAATAGGGCGTCCGCCAATGATGCCTTGCAGCTTGGAAAAAGCAATCATGCTGCCGCTGAATGCAACAGAGCCGATGATTCCTCCGAAAACGGACAGTGCAATCAACCCTTGTCCTTCGATGCTCCCCTTGGAGAGTTCCACAGCCGCAATTGCAGCAGCGGCACCGCCACCCATACCATTATAGATGGCAACCATCTGCGGCATGGCCGTCATCTGTACACGTTTTCCTGAAACCCAGGCAACGACTGACCCAATCATGATACCCAGGATCATCAGCCCGTAATTATGCATGTTGGGGTAAAAGAATGTCGCAATGGTTGCAAGTGCCATGGCTGCACCGGCCCACACGATACCGCTTCGGGCGGTTCCGGGGTGGGCCATTCGTTTCAAGCCGAGAATGAACAGAACGGCTGTTACAAAATAGACGGTATAGATTGTTTGCACGGGAATTCTCCTAGACTACTTCTTCTTGTCTTCAAACATTTCCAGCATACGCTCGGTCACAACGTAACCCCCTACGGCATTCAATGCAGCAAGGGTTACACCAAGAAAACCGATAAACTGTTGCATGGGAGTGTGGGCATGACCAAGTGCGATCATGGCGCCGACAAGAACGATTCCGTGAATAAAGTTTGATCCTGACATCAATGGGGTATGCAGTATGACTGGAACACGACCAATCACCTCATAACCAGTAAACCCTGCCAGAGTAAAGATAAACAGTGCTGGCCATAATCCTTCAATCATGATTGCCCTCCTTTCATTGCTTCAGCGACACTCTGGTTCTTGACCTCACCTTCATGCGTTACGACAGATCCAGCGAGAATATCATCCTCCCAGTCAATCTTGAGTTGACCTTCTTCCTGACTGAAAAGCCCCAGAAAATTCATCAGATTTTTTGAATACATTTCACTGGCATGCACGGCAATCGTGCTTGGCAGATTGACAGGCCCAAAGATGGTGATTCCGTTGTAATCATAGCTTTCTCCAGCACGGGTCAGCTCACAGTTGCCACCGGTTTCTGCCGCCATATCAATCAGAACCGAACCGGGTTTCATCAATTCTACTGTTGCCGTGGGCATCAGTAATGGGGCCCGCCTGCCCGGAATCTGAGCTGTGGTAATAACGATATCTGCCTTGGCGATATGGCTGTTCAACAGTTCTTTTTCCTGGGCCTTTTCCTCCTCGGTCAATTCGCGGGCATATCCTCCTTCAGCCTCGGCATCGATCTCTAGTTCGATGAACTTGGCGCCCAATGAACGAATCTGCTCGCCAGCTGCCTTGCGAATATCATAGGCCTCTACAATGGCTCCCAACCGCTTGGCAGTCGCGATGGCCTGAAGACCTGCCACACCTGCACCCAGCACCAATACAGTTGCAGGGCGTATCGTTCCTGCAGCTGTTGTCAGCATGGGCAGAAAACGGTCAGTCATATTGGCTGCCATCAGTGCCGCCTTGTAGCCTGCAACGGTCGCCTGAGATGACAGGGCATCCATGGCCTGTGCCCGGGACGTCCTGGGAATGAGTTCAACGGAAAAGGCTGTCAATCTTTTATCGGCACACGCCTTGACCAGGTCATGATTCTGATAGGGTTGCATGAAAGCCACAACACAGGCACCTTCCTTCATGGCACTGACTTCTTCTATAGTCGGCGCCTGCACTTTAAGGACAATATCTGCCTCACCCATGGCCTTGAGGCTGTCCGAGACAATCGCTGCACCTGCTTCAACATAATCCTCGTCGGCGTGTCTGGCATAATGTCCAGCCGACGCCTCTACAGAAACCTCATACCCTTGTGAAACCAGACGGGTGGCCACCTCAGGAGTCATCGCCACACGTTTTTCGCCTTCCAAAGTCTCCTTTGGAATCATGATTTTCAATGCCATTCCTTATTTTCCTTAAAAAATAAATGATTGATTGACTGTCAGAACCAGATACCCGACCACACACGGGAGTATCAGTGTGTCACCTCCATACGAATCAGGTAATTCTACAACAGTTTTTTAGACAAAACACAACAGCGAGGGAAATCGAGTCTGAACGGTGTCATTGTTCGGGCAAACGGACATTTTGATCAACAAACCCTTAAAAAATCCAGCGATAGCCTGCATTGAGGAAGAAATTCTCCAGGTTTCCTGTGCCCACCTGTGGGTTGTTATTCAGAAGATCTATATTGCTCTCAAGTTCAAAGATGAGATTTCTATGGAGCCGGTATTCCAGCCTGATTTCAGGTCTGAGAGTAGAGCCCCCCTGATTGCCGGCCTTGCCATTGACATACGAAAGCTGGAACAAGGGAATCACCCTGAATCTCGGGCTCATCGGCAAGCGGCTGCTTGCAGTCAGCCGATAGGTGTATGCGGTATCGGTATCCGAATACTGCAGTTGCAGGATACTGATATCATCCTTTTTGAACAAATCATCCGACAGCCACTGCAGGGAATAAAAATAATTATTATTGGTCGTTGGCAAAATGGATGTAGAGATTGAACCATCGGCAGGAAGCTGATTGATATCCTCGGAAGTAAAGGTGAAGTCCCCTCGCAGTGTCTGTTTCTTGGCAAATGAAAATGATGCACCGGCATTATACAGCTTGCTCAGATTGGTACTGTTCTCGGCCAGCAATCTGATCTGTGCCTCTGTCAGCGATTGTTTCAACTCGCTGATGGTTGCAGCAGTACTGTTCTGCAAGGCGTTTTCCGTGCTCAGGAATGGGTTCTGACGCAGATCATAGGTCAAATGCAGAGTGAACCGCTCAGACTTGTTCCAGTTTCCTGAAAGCAGGAAGATATTCAGATCATTGTAGGAGATATCATAATCCAGAAGGGAAAACATGCTGAGCCCATCATAAAAGACATTGGTCTCGACCCCCGCTGCACGTCGATCAGTGATCCCACTGATCGTCTGATTGACGAAATAACCATTCAGATCAACAATATCTTCAAAAAAGGGCGCATCAATGCTGACCCCATAGAAGGTCTTTTCCTTGTTGAACTCGATATCTGACGCCTGGTCGACCGGCTTGCCAAACAGCAGATTATATTTACGGTCTGACAGGTCATAACGACTCAGGATCACCCCATCGAATCGTCCGAAAATTCCACTGTTGTTCAGACGCTGACGCCCTATCTTGAAAGCAAAATTCCTGACACGATTATCAACATCGACATACAGTTCCGACAGATCCGTCTCGGCACTGGCCGACCCGCTGATGGTTTCATCATGGCTTCCGGTAATCTGCGTACGGATATCCCAGCCATTTACACGATTCTTCGTTGACAGATCCATGAAGGTATACAGATCACTGTCCTTGCTGCCTGTCATCCGATAAAACTGGGAGAGCCCTCCAAACAATTTCATCGGAATATCGGACAATTTCGTCACTTTTCTGCGTTTCTTGTCTACCTCTTCTGGGATCTCTTCACCTTGTGTAATCAGTACCAGCAGACGCTGCCTGACCCGTTCACTGCCTTCCCCCTCGGGATACAGTTTCAGATATTTCTCATATTCTGCCTTGGCATGAGCCAATTGACCATTTCGTTCACGGGCAAGGCCGTACAGTTCTTGCGCCTCTTGGGCATAGGCCTGGTTATTTGGTGCCTGCAGGATCGCCTCAAAAAAGTTGATCGCATCCTGATAATGTTTTTTGGCCAAGGCCTTGCGAGCCAGCTTCATCATCTCATCCAGGCGCTTGCCTTCAGGTGTGGTAGGTTTTGGTCTGGTAACCGGCTTGGTTATTCTTGGAGGTTTCCTTGGTTTCACTCCCTTTTCAACTTTGGAGACAGGCTTTGCGACTCTTGTAACCGGCTTTACAGCCTCGGCAATTTTCGAGACCACCCCCTTCTTTCCGGTTACAAAGGCACCAGGATAATATTTCTGGATCTTGGCTGCGACCTTTTCCGCTATCTCGCGTGTCTGATAATCTCCAACCTTCAAAAAATACAACGTCTCATTATCCTGTTCCTTGGAGGTAATATAAAGACGACCTCCTTGAAATTCTTTCAGGGCCTTGAACTCCTCCAGGCGAGGTCTACGATGGGTTGCCATCAGGTTGACAACATAATGCCCTTCTTTTTCAAAGCCCTTTTCCTCAAGAACGATGATGACACTCTGCTTGCCTCGCCCGGGTGTTACACGAATCACGACCGGCCGGGTAAAATCCAGAATCAGCAGCTCATTGCCAAAGAATGAATCCTTGAAGGTGATCTGATCCAGAGGAACCTTGCTGGTCGGCTGAAAGATCAGTTGTGACTCGCCTTCAACAACCGCATCTCTGGCATTTTCCGGATGGATCTCTACCGGTATCCTGATACTCTTGCCACGAAACACCTGCTCCTTCTTCTGCAGCTGCAATGGAACCGTAAAATGAACCACAACCCTGTGACGTCCACCGCTATAGGTAGAATCGACATGATCCAGCACCTTGTCCTGGTCGAAAAAATTCCCGGTCAGGGAATTCAGGGATACCGCAAAAGTCTGGCCGCTAAATGCGGCCAGACAAAAGGTTAACAGATATTTTACGAGGTTAGATTTCAATCTCATTCATTAATCCCATTTTCGCGTGTTGTGGCAGGAATCACATTGTTGCCCTCCAGTTGGAGGATGGTCATTTGGCTTTCTGTGGCAAGTAGAGCACATTCCTCCTACATTAATATGGCGGAATTTCCAGCTACTCGTCGTATGACAATCCTCACACTGCTTGAAGGTTACAACATGACCTGAAGGCTTGCCTCTTGCCACGCTGTTACTCGTGTGACAGTCATTACACCTTCCTGCCGCATTGGAATGCCCATATCGACCATTTTGCCAACGTGTCGGAGTATGACACATGTGACAATTTTCGAATGCCGGCAATGGATGATTATTCGGCTTTTTGTTCATGTGACAACCCTGACATCCATCTGTAATACCAGAGTGATCATACTTGGCACCACTCCAGCTTCCGCCCAGGCTATGGCAGGTTCCACAATACTTGTTCTGGTTGCCAGTCAGTGTAGGCTTGTGATTAGAGGGTTTCATATGGCACCCCGTACATGGCGTAGTCTGGGCGTTAAACATGCCATGGTTCACATTCGGACTTTTAAATGTTATGCCCGGTCGATGACAGGCACCACACATATTCTGGTTCGACACAACACCGGTCAATGACGGATGGCCTCCTGGCATGCTATGGCAACCACTTCCTGTACAGGTAGAACTGGAATCATACTGACTATGATCAATCTTCGCCCCACTCCAGCTCACGCCCGGTGTATGACAGGCCCCACAGAGGTTCTGATTACCACTGATCTTTGGATGGCTTCCAGGTTTGGTATGGCAACCTGTACAGGATGTCTGCGCCGTAAACCCACTATGATTTACATGCGCCTTCCAATTCACACCAGGGGTATGGCAAGCACCACACTGACTCTGACTAGAAACGACACCACTCAATGAAGGATGCCCCCCTGGCATGCTGTGACACCCACTCCCGGTGCATGAAGAACCTGTTGTAAATTTGCTGTGATCAATCTTGGCCCCACTCCAGCTCACGCCCGGGGTATGACAAGCCCCGCACATGTTCTGATTACCACTGATCTGTGGGTGATTTCCCGGTTTGGTATGACAGCCTGTACAGATAGTCTGTGAATCAAACCCACTATGGCTTACATGCGCCTTCCAGTTCACGCCAGGCGTATGACAGGCGCCGCACTGACTCTGATCTGAAACCGCTCCAACCAGAGACGGATGTTTTCCTGGCAGGGAATGACAGCCGCTGCCGGTGCAGGAAGACTGGGCAGTAAAATCAGCATGGTTGACAGAGGCATTGCTCCAACTACCACCAGCAGTATGACAGGTCTGGCACTGTGTGTCGCCTCGACCCGCGCTGGGATGATTAGCTGACTGTTGGTGACAGGTTACACAGGCCTTGCCCTCATTATGGGAATAATGCACATTCCTCCAACCTGAAGGACTATGACAGACCTCGCAAACCTGCATGCCACGCCCTGCTTTGGGGTGGCCGCCAGTCTGATGATGGCATTGCGTACAATTGCTTGTATAACCGCTATGATCAAAGTGCGCATTCTTCCAGCTGATCTTGGAATGACATTCGATACAGTCCTGACCCTTGGTATCGATGTGGCCATGCGGCTTCCCGGTCGCTGTATGGCCATTATGACAGGTATGGCATGAACCACTGATGCTGCTGTGATCATAACGTGCATCCTTCATGGTGAAGGTGGTATGACAGTTATCACAGTTGTTGTCACTTTTCACATGAGAGGCCGGCTTTCCGGATGCTATCAGACCATTGTGGCAACTTGAACATTTTCTCGGAGTCCCCTTGAACCGGCCATTGATATGACAGGTCGCACAGTCCACGGACTGATGCGCTCCGGTCAGAGGATAGCCGGACAGAAAATGGTCAAATTTCTTGCCATGTTTTCCCGCTTCCGCAGCAAGCGGCAACAGCAAAAGACCCAACAGGGCCCCAACCCACCTTATTGTCTTGTTTCTAAACATCTTCAACACCTCTCTTTTTTATCCCCAGCACTATCGCAATTCCTTGATATCCGAAAAGGATTTGGTCGTATGACACTTTCCACAGGAACGACCAAAACTTCCATGATGGATATCATCTGCCCGATGACAGCTTCTGCATTTCTGCGGAATCTTCATTGTCCTGGCCTTGGGCAGATGACAGGCCTTGCAATCCAGATCCTTGTGTTTGCCATCAATGACAAAGTCCGTGTTTCGATTGTGATCGAAACGCCAGATACGCCAGTCGTTCGGCGTATGGCACAAGGCACATTTTTCACCCATCCCCTTTTTGTGCACATCATCCTCAAGATGACAGCTGATACAACGTATGGATAGATCCTTGTATTGGTTGTCTTCATGACAGGACTCACAGGCCAGAATGCTGTGCTGGCCCATCAATGGAAACCTTGTCTGATCATGATCCAGTTCCACCTTCTTCTTCCATCCATATTCAGAGTGGCAGTTTTCACACTGCTTGCCTTCCTGCTTCTTGTGTACATCATCCTGCTTGTGACAGAAATAACAATTTTTTCCAAGCTTTTCTGTCTTGATAACGCCCCGATGACAGGCATCACATTTCACATCCTTGTGCTCGCCGAGCAACTTGAATTTCGTATCCTTGTCGTGATCAAAATGCTGCTTGTCCCAGTTCTCCTGCCCATGACAGTCGCCGCATTTCTTGCCAAAACGGGTCTTGTGGACATCATCCACCTTGTGACAGCTAAAACAGGCATTGCTGACCTTGTCATCAAACTTGTCTGCTTTGTGGCAGGCCATGCAGCTTGCCCTGTCATGCTGCCCCTTGAGCTTGTATTTCTTCGGATCATGTTTGAAACGGGTCTTTTTCCAGCCCTTCGGAACATGACACCGGTCACACTTCTTGCCATGCTTGTTGTTGTGGATGTCATTGGCCTTGTGGCAGGCCACGCATTTGTCAGGTGTCTTCTTGTAGCGCGCATCCACATGACAAAGGTCACAGTCCACCTTTTTGTGTTTGCCCACCAATGGAAAATCCGTTTTCTTGTCATGGTCAAACTTGCTCTTTTTCCATCCTTGTTCACGATGACAGCTCTCACATTTCTTGCCTAACTTCCCCTTATGGACATCATCCTGCTTGTGGCAAGCCACACATTTGTGCTTCGCCTCATGGTACTTCTTGTCCTTGGCGTGACAACTCTCGCATGCCACATTCTTGTGCCGCCCCTTCAGGTCAAAATCGGTACCCTTGTGATCAAAGGCGTCCCGATCAAAATTCAGGATATCTCCACGACGCCCAACATGCTCCGTATGACAGGCCTTGCAATCCGCTTTCTGGATCTTATTGCTACGTCCGTGCAATCCTCGTCTTGTCTTCAGATCCTCAGCAATATTCTTGTGATCATGACACCCGACACACAACTTGACCTGATTGGCCTTCTTCAGTTTTTGATGACAGCTTTCACACTTGTCTTCAAACTCAACATGAGCCTGACTGACCTTCCCCGGCATGATCAGCTTGTCCATGAAGCCTGCCTCGCTGATCATGGGCATCAGCAAGAACAGCAACAACAACCATCCTGGCCTGAGATACATCTGTCTAACTCAGTGGCCTGTCAGTAAATATGAACTGCAAACACATGGACGATGCCTGTCACCACCATCATCACAAACAGTGGAAAGTGCAGCACATGCCAAAGTCCAAACAGGTTCTTGTACAGTCTGAATCGAGCCGTTTTTCTGATGGAAGAAAAATAACGTTTCAACAGCTTTCTGGCCCTTTTATATTGTTTCCTGTCTAGACCCTGCCCGGCCAACAATGCCAATTCCCGCGTATTGGCCAGTCTCGTCTGGATAGCCGTCGAGAAGGTCTCATGCAAGCTGAACAAGACGCTATTCGAATCGGACAGAAAGATCTGACCATAGTCATGAATCCTTTTTACATCCTCTTCCGAAAAGCTGAACTCATGTTCCAGCTTTTCTTCCGCGCGATCGGTGGCTGCCTGAAATTCCTGCAGTTCACGGCTGGCCCCATAGAGGCCATGATGAATACGGCTATAGAAATACCGGCCAACCAACCCGCTGCTGGCGACCAACAACATGCAGATCAGCGCAACACTGCTGTTCAATGATCCCATACTGAAACTTGAATGGAACAGGATGATGGAAGGGCCGGTCACCCCACAGAACATGTGCACCTTGAACCAGATCCGCACAGACCCCCACCTGGACATGGCCTTCCAGCGCTTCCGCAATGGGTATAGCAACAGAATCAGCATCATGCTGCCACCAATGATGCCTAGGGCATAACCCCATCCTTCCTCCGCCGTCAACAGATGCTCATCCCTCTGACTCCAGCCCCACGCAAGAAGGGCAATCAGAAGGACGGAATAGCTCAAGGTCAGCAGATGCCCCAACAGGGCCTTGCCTCGGTCAAACCATGATTGCAGAAAGCTTGATGAAGCCCATTCATCAAAACCTCGACGCAGTGTACTCATTGCACCTTTTTATTTATATTAATGATTGCGGGGCGCGCAATATATCATGATGCCCCCACATTTTCTCCAATACCTTTTAACGCCTGCCTTGAATAAAAGGTTCCATAAATTGTCATAACACGATAGACAGCGTAGACTGACACGACAACCGTTCGACCATCGAGTGGTCGGAGTTTCGGGATGAGTGGCAACCCTGTAACAGACAGATATCAGAACTTTCAGACACAATAACCGCTTGAAATTCATTCCCAATCCATGTCAAATCTGAACGAAATCCTCTTTGACGAGGGCGCGTGGATCTATGTCGCCATCGTTGCCCTCCTCTGGTTCATTCACGGACTGATCAAGACCATCGTGCATGCCCGGGCACGTTCTGCTTACAGGGAGTCAGTCGAAGCGGGGCTGACTGAACCGGCTTCCCTGCATCCTGTAATCGACCCCACCAAATGCCGAGGAAGCGGTGCCTGTATCCAGGCCTGCCCTGAAAGGCCGGCACACAAGGTACTTGGCCTCATCGATGGCAAGGCGGAATTGATCGACCCGACCAGCTGTATCGGCCACGGTGCCTGCGCAGCAGCCTGCCCCTTTGACGCAATTACACTGGTATTTGGGACAGAGCGACGAGGGGTGGATATCCCCATGGTCAGCCCGGAATACGAGACCAATGTCAGTGGTTTGTACATTGCCGGCGAACTGGGTGGCATGGGCCTGATCCGCAATGCTGTCAATCAAGGCAAGCAGGCGATGGAATCCATCGGAAAACGACTCAAACAACTGCCTGCTGCAGATTCTCCCGACGTCTTCGATGTATTGATTGTCGGCGCAGGACCTGCCGGACTCTCGGCCTCCCTTTCTGCCAAGGAACAAGGATTGAATTATGTCACGATAGAACAGGAATCTCTTGGTGGTACCGTATTCCAGTTCCCACGCAACAAGCTGGTGATGACGGCCCCTGTCGTCCTGCCCATAGTCGGACAGGTCAATTTCCGCGAAACCAGCAAGGAGGCTCTACTGGAATTCTGGGAAGGCGTTGTCGAGAAACACCCCATCAATACCCATTTTTCGGAAAAGGTCGAGGATATTCAAAAGGAAGGAGATATCTTTGTGGTCAAGACCGATCAGGACACCTATCGAGCCCGCACCGTGTTGCTGGCCATTGGCCGCCGGGGTACCCCTCGAAAACTGGGGGTCCCGGGAGAGGATCAAAGCAAGGTGGTTTATCGACTGATTGATCCGGAGCAATATCGTGGACAACACGTGCTTGTCGTGGGTGGAGGAGATAGTGCCCTTGAGGCCGCCACCAGCATTGCCGAAGTCCCTGGTACAACCGTTACCCTGTCGTACCGTAGCGGGGCATTTTCTCGTGCCAAAAAGAAAAACCGGGACAAGGTAGAACAGTTCGACAAGGACGGAAAACTGACTGTCATGCTCAATTCCAATGTCCAGTCCTTCTCGGAAAAACATGTCACCATCGAGCAGGAAGGTCAGATTCACGAGATCCCCAATGATGGTGCAATCATCTGTGCAGGAGGCATCCTGCCGATGGGATTCCTGAAAAGTATTGGCGTTGAGGTTGAAACAAAATTCGGAACAGCCTAATCTGGCAACCATGCCAAACAGATACCGCCCCTTGAAAGCATCCTACCGTTACCCATTCTCATCGCTTGCACACCGTCTCTGTACAGGGATAGTCATGCTTGCCCTGCTTTCCGTGTCCACATCGGTCATCTCGGCGACCAAAAACCCGCAACTGGAAAAAGCGAAAAAACTGGTCCGGACCCGTCATTATGACGAGGCGGCACAGCTCTATCGCAAGCTTGCAGAAGGGGGTAACGCGGAGGCACAGTACCGCCTGGCCAACATGCTTCGTTCTGGGATCGGCATACAAAAAGACATCCAATCCGCTGTTGTCTGGTTCAGAAAATCTGCCGAGCAGGGATACAAGGAAGCCGAATATACGCTTGCAACCCTTTATGACAGTGGCACAGGAGTGGCTCAGGATCAGAATCAGGCCCGAATCTGGTACGAACGTGCGGCAAAACATGGACACCGCAAGGCCATTTCAGCCCTGAAACGTCTTGCCGAAAAGGATGACCATCTGCAAAAACAACCCAAAAACATTCTGGCGGAGCAATTCCGTCATGCCGCTCGACAGGGAAATCTGAAAAAACTGCAGAAACTGCTGAAGACAGATCCCCGCATTATCGATATGACCGATGAGAATGGCCGTACGGCCCTGATCGAGGCTACCATTGAAAACCACCCCGATATCGTTCGATGGCTCCTCTCTCGGCATGCCGACATCGACCATGCCAACCGTTTTGGAGACACCGCCCTGCATATCGCCGCCACCAACGGCTTTGTCAAGATTGTGGACCTGCTCGCCAGAAATCACGCAAACCTCAATGTCCAGGACAAGAATGGCAATACTGCCCTCATCCTGGCAACCCTGGCAGATCATCCAAATATTGTCCGTCTTTTGTTGTCCCGGCACGCCGATTTCAACCTCATGAACCATGGCAAGGAGACCCCCATCCAGATCGCCACCGACAAGAAGCGGAAAGAGATAGTCAGGCTTCTGCAACAATTCGGTGCCACACTTCCCAGAAAAAAGGCCACCAAAACGCTCAATCTGAAGAATCTTCCTGTCGAGGACCCCTTGTACACGGGATGGCCTCCTCTTGCTATCGCCGCCTGGCGTGGACAGCATGATTTTGTCGACAAATTGATAGTCAATCAACCTGAACAAATCAACCAACAAGACAAAGAAGGATTCACACCCCTGATGCGTGCGGTCATGAAAAATCGTCTCAAGAGTGTCAAGGCACTGCTGACGGCCGGCGCCGAGGTCAATCTTGTCAATAGACAGGGAAGATCCGCCCTGCATTATGCTGTCGAACTTCCTTCAACCGCCATTACCCGGCTGTTGCTCAAGAAGGGCGCCAAAAGCAGTTTTTCCGATCGAAATGGAAATACTCCCATTCACCTGACCGTTCAGGAAAATCGGCCCAAACAACTTTCTCTGCTCCTCAAGGCAGGGGCCGCTGGTGTCATCGACAAGGCAAACAAGTCCGGCAAGACGCCTCTCGTTCTGGCAGTGGAAAAGAATTTGCCTGGCATGGTCGAAATGCTGCTGGATGCAGGTGCCGACCCCGAACAGACCACCAGAAACAGGCGTTCATTGGTCCAGCTTGCTGCGGAACATGGGGGCACCGAGATCCTTGCCCTGCTCAAGAAACATGGGGTGTCACTGACCGCACCGGTTGTCACCGGCAATACCCCGCTGATGCTGGCGACGGCCAATGGACATGTCGAAACGATGGCCTATCTGATCCAGAATGGCGTCGACGTCAACGAACGCAATGCGCAGGACAACTCGGCCCTGATCATTGCGGCCATGACCAATCAGACCGAGGCCGCCCTGCTCCTGCTCCGACACAACGCCAAACCGGGGCTGCGGAACAACAAGCGGGAAAGAGCCATCGATTTTGCCAAACAGCATCATAATCAGACACTCATCCGTCTGCTGAAAATCCAGAAGAAAAAGGGAGATTTCCTGGATTTCTTCAAGTAATCAAACCCACTGGTAGCGGACTGGGCCTGCCCCTTTCGCATGTGCATGAACACGGTATAAAGCAGACCGATAATCTGTAATGTTTTCACCTGAATGGCGACATTCATGGTCATGAATAGGATTTTTCGTGACATCGCCGGATTGTGCCTGACCCTCGCTCTGTTCCTGCCTCTGTCGGTCAATGCCACCACACTCAATGGGTTCAGATTGTCTGACCCACTGATTCCTGCTGATCAAATCCTCCGAGGAGGGCCTCCCCGTGATGGTATCCCGGCCATTGACCGGCCCGAATTCATCAAAAGATCAGAGGCAACCTATCTGAAAGACAATGACCGGATCCTGGGCCTCTCATTAAATGGAACCCGCAAGGCCTATCCAATTGCCATCATGAACTGGCACGAAATCGTCAATGACCGGTTTGGCCGTCAATCTGTGGCCATTACCTACTGTCCATTATGCGGAACAGGGCTCGCCTTTGATACCAGCAAAATCGGCACCCTGGGGGTATCCGGGCTGCTGTACAACAGTGACGTACTGCTCTACGACCGGCGTACCGAATCCCTCTGGTCACAGATCCTGATGCAGGCTGTAGCCGGAAAACAAAAAGGACAACGCCTCAAACCGCTTCTCCTGACGCATACCACCTGGAAGGCCTGGCGCAGCCAACACCCGGATACCCTGGTGTTGTCCCGCAAGACGGGGTATATGAGAGATTATGATCGGGACCCGTATCTAGGTTATGCCTCCTCGCGTCGCCTTTACTTTCCTGTGGCAAACCGGGATAATCGCTACCACGCCAAGGAATGGGTCGTTGGTGTTGAAGTTGATGGCCACTACAAGGCCTACCCGTTCAGCGAGCTGGAAAAAGTGGATATCCAACCGGTCAAGGACCGTTTCCAGGGCACAGAACTGCAACTTCTTTACGATCATACACAACAAACTGTCATCGTCACCAATCAGGATCAAATCAGGATACCGGCCATACAGGCCTTCTGGTTTGCCTGGGTGGCCTTTCACCCCGACACAGAAGTCTTTACTGTTAAGCCCTAGAATTATGAGACCTACACTCCCGCTCCTTGAAAAGATCACCTTCCCTCCGCTGTATCGCGACACCCTGCAGACTTTACAGGTCAATCTCGGCTACCGTTGCAATCAGAGCTGTCTGCATTGTCATGTCAATGCTGGTCCCAAACGTACAGAAGAGATGTCCCGTGAAACCATTGATCTCCTGCTGAAATTTCTGCAGCAGCATGTCGAGATAAGGACCCTGGATCTGACAGGTGGCGCGCCTGAGATGAATAGGCATTTTCGCCACCTTGTTGAACAGGCCAGAAAAGAGAATGAGAATCTTGAGATCATCGACCGCTGCAATCTGACCATCCTGGAGGAACCGGATCAGGCAAATCTGGCCAGTTTTCTGGCCAAGAACCGGGTGACGGTGACCGCATCCCTCCCCTGTTACATGGAAGACAATGTCGACAGGCAGAGGGGAAACGGCGTATTTCAGTCCAGCATTCGCGGTCTGAAACAACTGAATTCACTCGGCTATGGTCAACCGAACAGCGGGTTGATCCTGAATCTGGTCTACAATCCTCAGGGACCCAACCTGCCACCTGGCCAGCAGGCCCTGGAACAGGCCTACAAGACCCATCTTCACGAAGAGTTCGGCATCGTATTCAACCATCTGTTCACGCTGGCCAACATGCCAATCCAGCGATTTGGCAGCACCCTGATTTCCAGGGGAGAATTTGAACCCTATATGGAACTGCTGAAAAAGTCCTATAATGCCGATACGCTGAATGGCGTCATGTGCCGTACTACCCTCAGTGTGGATTGGCAGGGTTACCTGTATGATTGCGACTTCAATCAAATGCTGGGATTACCGGCACAACTCAACGGAAACCATAAGACACATATCCGTGCACTGAAGGATGTGCCTGCAGGAACCCCCATTACCGTCAGGGGTCACTGCTATGGCTGCACCGCCGGGCAGGGCAGCAGTTGTGGTGGGGCATTGAAGCAATAGATCATTTGTTGTACCAGGAAAAGGGAAGACACGCATGAATGTAAAAGAAGCCGTATTGGACTGTTATTCGGAAGGGGCCAGGGCAGTACAACCCAGCCTGTGCTGTCCAGTCAACTACGATCAAGACCTCCTGAAGCTCATTCCACAGGAGATCATAGACAAGGATTATGGCTGCGGTGATCCCTCGCGTTATGTTCAGGAAGGCGACACCGTATTGGATCTGGGCAGTGGTGGCGGCAAGATCTGCTACATGGCTGCCCAGAAGGTCGGGCCCAATGGCAAGGTAATCGGGGTGGACATGAACGACGACATGCTGGCCCTGGCTCGAAAATATCAGCCCGAGATGGCACAAAAACTCGGTAGCGATCGAGTGGAATTTCACAAGGGCCATATCCAGGATCTGGCCCTCAGTATCGATGCCATGGAGGATTATCTGGCCAAACACCCGGTAAAAACCGCTGCGGATCTCGATGCCCTGCTACACTGGCAGGATCAGTTCAGAAAACAGACCCCGATGATTGCTGACAATTCCATTGACCTGGTGGTCTCGAACTGTGTACTGAATCTGGTCAGTGATCGAGAAAAGCAACAGCTCATCAACGAACTGTACCGTGTCCTCAAGCCCGGCGGACGGGTGGCGGTCTCCGACATCGTCTCGGATGAGGTCTCCCCGGATCATCTGAAACGGGATCCCGAGCTCTGGTCCGGTTGTATCTCTGGCGCTTTCCAGGAAAAGGCCTTTCTGGATGCCTTTGCCGAGGCCGGTTTTCTGTGTGTCCAGTATGATGCCTGGGACAACGAACCCTGGCAGGTCATCGAAGGGATTGAATTCCGTTCCGTCACCCTGACGGCGATCAAGGGTGAGACCAGCCCATGCCTGGATATCGGTCAGGCCGTGATCTACAAGGGCCCCTACGCACAGGTCCTCGATGACGAAGGGCATATCTTCCCGCGTGGAGAGCGCATGGCCGTCTGTGAACGGACGTTTCGTTTTCTGACCGAAGGGCCGCTGAAAGAGGACTTCATCGGCATCCAGCCGGCACAACCCGCTGAGCCAAGAACCTTCTGCATGCCTGCCGGAACAGTGCGGCCCGCCTCGGAAACCAAAGGGGGAAGTCACCATGGTGGTGGCAAGCGCTCTGGGGGATGTTGCTAGACCCAGGCAGACATCGTTATCTTCCATGTCCAGGCAGACGACCCTTACGGTGGTTATACCAACGCGTAACGAGGCCACACAAATCACCCGGACATTGATGGCCCTGCTCCCGCTGCGTCATGCCGGGCACGAGATCATCGTGATCGATGGTGAAAGTTCGGATAATACCGCAGAGCTGGCCTGGTCATACTGCGACCAGGTGATTACCAGTTCGCCCGGGCGGGCCCGGCAGATGAATGCTGGTGCCGAGAAGGCAAGCGGTCATCTGTTATTGTTCCTGCATGCCGATACCCGATTGTCCCGACAGGCGATCAAGCACCTCGAGGAGCTGATCAAACATTTTGAGGGAAGGTCGTTCTGGGGGCGCTTTGATGTACGCCTCTCCGGACAGTCCCTTTGGTTTCGGATTATCGAACGGTGCATGAACCTGCGTTCCCGATTGACCGGCATCGCCACCGGCGACCAGGGGCTGTTCGTGACCACCGATCTATTTCAGAAAGTCGGGGGTTTCCCTGACATTCCGATCATGGAAGACATCGCACTCAGCAAGGCCCTGCGCAAGCTGCAGCGGCCAGTCTGCCTGAAAGACAAGCTGGTGACCTCCAGTCGCCGCTGGGAACAGCGCGGCATTCTGCGCACCATCCTGCTGATGTGGGGCTTGCGCCTGGGCTATTTTCTGGGAGTCTCTCCGGACCGGCTGAAGCGCTATTATTCCTGAACCGTCCATGACGCCTGTCCTGATCTTTGCCAAGGCACCGGTAGCGGGAAAGGTCAAGACCCGTCTCCTTCCCATTCTGGATGCGAATACCGCCGCAGCATTTCACCAGACCCTGGTGGAATCGACCCTGTTGCGACTCAAGGGGTTTTCCTGCCAGCTCTGGTGCGCCCCCGATCCTCATCACTCTTTTTTCAGGCATTGTCGGGAGCAATTCGGGATCCCCCTGTTTGCACAAGGATCGGGCGACCTGGGAGAAAAGATGCAACAGGCCCTGGAGACCACCTTGTCTCACCATGAACGGGCACTGTTGATCGGATCAGACTGTCCGGGACTGACGGCAGAATACATCCAGCAGGCGATGGATGGTCTGGAAGACAGTCCTGCGGTCATCACTCCCACCGAGGATGGGGGGTTCTGCCTGATCGGGCTTCGGGGGACATTCCCATCCGGCCTGTTTGATGGGATCGACTGGGGCAGTGACCGCGTCATGGAACAACTTCGCCAAAACCTGCGACAACGACAGCAATCCTGGCAGGAGCTGCCGAAATTATGGGATATCGATCGGCCAGAAGACTATCTTCGCTATTGCCGAAGATAGGTAATTATTGCCCTCCGCGAACCAAACGAACCTGCAGGGCATTGCTCTTGAACAAGAGTCCTTCTTTTCCAGTGGCAAAATCAACCTGCAAGGCAGAAAGCCCCGAAAGACCGCCCAGTGATTTGGATGCAGAGGCCGTCCAATACTGCCCCACCTGATTGACGGGAAAGCTGGAATTGAGTGCCGGTTGACTGCACTGCACCTCGACAATCGACATCAGCTCCTTGATATTGGGCAGTCGCCAGTCCTTCTTGCTTGCAAAACCATTTTGGTTCACCGTTTGCACCAATCCCAACGCCGCCTGCCAAGAGTGGGTAGTCGCCGTGCCCGTACAGGTGTTACCATTCCAGCTCATCCCCTCGGCACAGAGCTTCCATTCCAGCCGGGTCGCCTTGTCAAATACCGTTCCATTTGTCGTATCCACAACAAAATTGGCAGTGGGGGTCGAGGGCTGGATGCTAGTGGTATTGCAGCTCTGAGCAGAGTATGCCAGCGAGTTCAGCCCAATCAGAAAAAGACCGGACAGAAACGGGCTCAAATTTTTGATGTGATGTTTTTCTGATTGCATTATTGACCTCCTCTCACCAGTCTGACCCAACTATTGGTTGTCGAACTTTTCGCCATGGATGCGCCTTGGCCATTGTTGAAATTCATCATCCAGGCGTTGGCCGGGGTCGTTTGATCCTGGCTGGAAGACCAGTAGCCGCTGTTCGTGGTAGCTGTCTGAGTGTTGGGAAAATAATTGTTGTCTATCAGCGCACCTGAGGCCACTTCATAGTCCACAATGGACCGCAGCTCTTCCCGGGTCGGCAGGCGCCAGTCTGAAAAACCACAGAGGGACTGGCCATTGACTGCGGCGATATAACTCTCGGTATCACAACCCTGCCCACCCAGGCAGTTCCCACCATTGCTGGTGCCGGCAACCCCATTATTGTTGTTGCCATGGATGGTGTCATACCAGCTGTAGGTCCAGGCGGCATCCCGCAATGTTCCGCCTCCTGAGGTCTGTTTGACCTCCCAGAACAGCCCCGTCACATGATCCTGTACACAATCCCATGGGGTATTGGCGTAGGTATCCGTCTGGTTCGCCAGTGATTGTCCAGACGCATCCAGTTTGGTGAAATCAAAACCATCGGCACCGTCACCTTGCTTGACCAATCCAAAATTGCCGACCGCCTGGGCATCCCGACCTCTTTCGGCATCCTGTCCAGGAAAACTCTGTTGGGGACAGGCCTGCCCTGACTGGGTTGCGTTGGCACACAGGGCAATGCCGGTATCATTCAGGCGCGGTTCGTCATCCACAATCGTGCCGGTCGCGGTGGCCGTCCCGATCACCAGACCGAGCGGGTTGCTGAGGGTCACCGTCAGCGTCTCATCGGGCTCATAGAAGGTATCGCCATTGACCGTCACAGTAATGGTTTTCGTTGTGGCACCGCCAAGTGAAAAGGTCATCCGCCCTGTATTGCCATTATTGGGCAATACATAATCAGGATTGTTGCCCACGGATGTCGCCGTTCCATCCTGAATGGTGTAATCCACGGTGGCATTCGGAAAACTGTCATCCACAACTCCGTTCAGCGTCACATTGAACACCAGACTGGTTGTACCGCCGCTATCTCCTTCCACAATACTGGCACTGCCGATTCCGACCGTTGGAAGGACTTCACTGCCCCCACCTCCTCCACCACAGGCCGTGAGGGCCAGCAAGACCAAACCGACACTCGAATGGATGTATCCCTGTTTCATAAGCGCTCCCTCTATTCCACCGACCGTAGTCTAGCCCGTCCAGCGGATTACCGTCAATACAGCCGATTACAGGAGTCTCTCGATACTGCTGCGGAGCTTTTCGATCGGCGCATCAAACGGCAACATGGCATGGACGCGACCGTCCCGGCCGATCACATAGACAAA
>RFGN01000433.1 GCA_003696645.1 Gammaproteobacteria bacterium
GCGTTTGCGATGGCCCTTCAGGACCCGTTATTTTCGCCAAAGGTTATAATGTTTATTTTGCCGAGTCAAGGCCTCTTCAATGTTGTCAGGATTACCTCCATGGAACGACTCATATGCGATGACTACCAGTTCCACAAATCTCGCTCATCTCTTTGTTACCGTGTTGGCCTTGCTGGCCTTTGCCGGCAATTCCGTGTTGTGTCGTCTGGCGCTCTCTGAGGCTGCCATTGATCCCGCAGGATTTACCCTCATTCGTCTGTTTTCAGGGGCAATCATGCTGGTTCTGCTATCGGGCTTCGGTCGTAGCAACACCTCTGTTTGCAGCAGTGGCATTTTCAAGCCGAATGGGCCGTGGCTGCCTGCCGTGATGCTGTTTGTCTATGCCCTGACCTTTTCGCTGGCCTATGTGCACCTTCAAACCGGCACGGGTGCCCTCATCCTGTTCGCAGCCGTACAGCTCACACTGATTGCAGGGAGTCTGATTCGAGGTCATCGAATCACCTGGCTGGAACTTGGCGGGTTGTGTCTGGCGATGCTGGGGCTGGTGGTGCTTGTTGCTCACGATCTTTCCCTGCCTACGCTGACAGGCCTTTTGTTGATGGGGCTTTCCGGAATAGCATGGGGGATCTATACCCTGAACGGACAGAATACGGGCTCACCCCTGCAGGTTACGACGATCAATTTTGTACGCACCCTGCCATTGATTCTTATGGCCCTGTTGCCGAGCCTGCCCACCCTGAATCTGAGCAGCCGTGGGGTGCTCCTTGCCATCCTTTCTGGAGCAATTACCTCAGGATTGGGCTATGCCCTGTGGTATCGCGCCCTGCAACAACTGACTCTGACCGAGGCTGGGGTATTGCAATTGTCTGTTCCATTGATCGCCTCAGCTGGTGGCGTCTGGTTGGCACATGAACCTCTCACCTCCACACTGGTTTTCAGCAGTCTGCTGATCCTGGGTGGCATATTGCTGGTCATTCTGTCGCGACAAACGGCTGCAAACCGGTACAATGAAGATTCACCCACACATTCTGGAGGAGGTTGACATGAATCTGTCCGAGGCAATACAGACATTCAAGCAGAATTTTGTAAAAAACGTTCCTGACAAGACCCTGCAGACCATGCAGGCTGCCACCGAGGCCCTGGTTGAGTCCAATCTTGCCGAAAAGGCCCTGAAAATGGGCGATCGTCTGCCCGATTTTGAGTTGCCCAATGCGACCGGGCAGATCATCTCCAGCCAAAATCTTCTGGAACAGGGCCCTCTGGTCATCAACTTTTATCGCGGTGCCTGGTGCCCCTATTGCAATCTGGAACTGCGGGCCTATCAGGCCATCCTCCCTGACCTGAATCAATTCGGCGCACGACTGGTTGCGATCTCACCGAATCTTCCCGATCATTCCCTGAGCAGCATCGAAAAACATCAACTGAAATTCGAGGTGCTGAGTGACCTGGGCAATCGGTATGCGCGGAAATGTGGGCTGGTATTTACACTGCCCGAAGCAGTACGAGAGGTCTATGCCGGCTTTGACATCGATCTGTCATCCTATAATGGCGACGATCGATTCGAGTTGCCCTTGCCGGCGACCTTTGTGGTGGATGCTTCCGGTGATATACGGCTGCGCTATGTCAATGCCGATTACACCCAAAGGTTGGAACCAGGAATGGTACTGGATACCTTGCGTGAGATTGTGGATCGCTGATTCGGCCGGTTTCAGGCTGAAAAAGAAGACCCGCAACCACAGGTCGTGGTGGCATTGGGATTGCGAATGACAAACTGCGCCCCTTGCAGGTCTTCCTTGTAATCGATCTCGGCGTTGATGAGATACTGGAAACTCATGGGGTCGACCAGCAGGGTCACTCCCTCCTTCTCGACAACAGTATCCTCTTCATGGATCTCTTCATCGAAGGAAAAACCATACTGAAAGCCGGAGCACCCTCCGCCCTGGATAAATACACGCAGCTTCAGGTTGGGATTCTGTTCTTCCTCAATCAATCCCTTGACCTTTCTGGCAGCGGCCTCGGTGAATATCAAAGGGGGTTTTTCGGCAATCTCACTCATCTCTCTTTACTCCAAACTGTTCAATCCCAGCGGTTATCGCGTATATACAGGCCGTCATCCCGAATCTCGACCGGAAAACAGTCGATATCCTGGTAGGCCGGTGCCGTTACGGCCTTGCCCGTACGGACACAAAAACGTGCGCCATGACGGGGGCAGACGATCTGGTCCTCCTCAAGTGGCAACCCGGTCAACCTGGCTCCATCATGGGTACAGATATCTTCGATGGCATAGAATGCGCCGCGGTAGTTGACAATCGCCACCTGGGTATCGTCAAGTTCAACCACCTTGTACTGTCCAGCCGGAATCTCCTCCGGGCGGCCTACATGAATCCAATCTGACATTCCTTATTAGATATCCTCTTTTCAAGATCAGAGCATTCCCGTCTGCAGACGGGCTGCCTGGGACATCATGTCCTGATTCCAGGGAGGATCAAAGACCAGTTCAACATGGAC
>RFGN01000434.1 GCA_003696645.1 Gammaproteobacteria bacterium
CGTCTTGCCCATGATCGGCGGTGCAATCGTCGGTGGAGGTGTGGTCTGGTTGCTGACAAGGGATGGAGGAGGAGGCGAAAGCACCCTGCTGGTGCCCCACGACGATGCCATGACCATTGCCTGTGGCGAAAGCACTGTCACCCTGAATGTGCTGAACAACGACGAGGGCGACGGTTTGAAGGTCGTGTCTGTCAGTCAGCCGCCAGGTATAACAGTGCTCATCAACGGTGGGAACCTGACTGTTAGCGGCCTTAGCCCGGGAAGCATCACATTCAGCTATTCGGTAGAGGACGCCAGTGGGAAAGTGCTTTCGGCCAATGTCACCATCACAGTGACGGATGAGGAGCCACCCGTACTCACCTGTCCGGCAGATGTGAGTGTAGAATGCGGAGCTTCAACGGAAATTAGTGTTACCGGCGTCGCAACGGCAACGAATGCGTGTGGCGGTGAGGACTTAGTGGTCAGTTGGGAAGATGTTATGAGCGGGCAAGTTGATTGTGTCAATTCGGCAACACTGCAACGAACATTTACAGTAACTAATCCGGCTGGCATTTCGAGGGAATGCGTGCAGGTGATAACACTAATGGCTGACGCTACTCCTCCTGAAATCCTGTGTCCACCGAATGCTGAGGTACCTTGCAGTTTTGGCGCAGATCCTCAAGCAACAGGGTTTGCAACAGCGAATGACCTTTGTTCACAAAATGTGGAGGTCAAATGGTATGATATGAGTACGTCACCCATCGAAAGAATTTGGACTGCCACCGATGACTGCGGAAATTCCAGTTCCTGTGAACAGTTGATCACGATCTCTCCAATACCGGTTGAAATCGATTGCCCTGCAAATACAACCATTTCCTGTGAAGAGGATATTGCCCCGGATAATACAGGTGAAGCGGAAGCGAATGTACCATGTTTGGAACCTTTTGAAATCACTTACCAGGATGACCTCTCAGGGCTGACTATGTGCAACGGCACCGGTGACCTCCTTCGCACCTGGTCTTTGACAACTGCTTTAGGGGATTCGGTCGCCTGCCAGCAGATCATCACCATCATAGACGAAACACCTCCCAGCATCACCTGCCCGCCAACCACCACAGCGGCTTGCAGCGGTACTCCCGACCCCGACCCCACGGTCACCGGTTTTCCCGAAGGGGAAGACAATTGCAGCATGGACCTGAACTTCGACTACACAGATGACGCCAGTGGGGTGACC
>RFGN01000435.1 GCA_003696645.1 Gammaproteobacteria bacterium
CCAGAGCATGGGGGTTGATGGATCCACATCCACTTCGTGCTGTTTGCCATTGATGGAAAGGTTGAATTTTGCCATGGTGTGATGCTGAGTTGGGTGAATAAATGGGAGCTAAAGTTAGAGATTTTCTTTTCTATCATGCAGGCATTCTGGATTTTGAAACTCAATTCATTTCGTTGTTGGTGAATCCTTTGAGGCTGTCGAACAAACGGGCTGTATATTTTCTTCTTTTCCGGAAGTGGGATTGGCCAAAGGCAAACAAAGAGTTGAGCTAGGGTGCAAATCATTTCTTACCCGGTATCACAAAGCGGAAGGTCAAGGAATAGGCTGCCCCAAACTCGGATCTAGAAAAACCTGTCCGTACGGTGGGTCCCAGGAAAACGTATTTGTAGCCCGCCAAGGCCGAGAATTTCAGCCCGAAGAAACCCGCTCTCCTGTCTCCGTCCTCATCTTCGAGGCCGCTGAGGAATTCCATGCCGCCATCAATTTGGAGAAATTTTTTCAACTGGTACCTGACGAAAAAATTCATTCCGGAGGACGAAAAGTCACTGTGATTAAATGTGTGGTTGCTGAAGCTATGGACCCCCAGCCCCAGGCCAAATCCCAAGTCTGAGTCCTGAATGTGCCAGACATAGCCAAGGTGCAAGCCGCTTTCCAACTCGAGGTAAAACTGGTTCCTCATTGCCGGGGCGAGCGCTTCCTGGCAGCGGACAGTTTCTGCGAAACAAAACAGGAGAAAAAGGATGATGGTGTTTTTTTCATGACGCATTGATTATGCATGGTTCAGCAAATGGTTTTCCGCCTGCCGCAAAAACCACCACCCCGTGGTGATAATTAGCAGGTGGATGACGATAAAAGGGACGTAGCTCCCCGCATCGTAGCCCCTCGTTATCCAGATGGCATCGCACACGACGCCACGGAAAATCTCGGCGAGGATGACCAGCCAGATGAGGCCCTTGTTTTCCAGCGGATTTTTTGAAAACCAAAGCAGCACGGCGGCGATGCTGCCCAACTCGAAAACGAACACCATCCAGGCATCCGTGAAGCTGCGCAAGGCCAGCTCGTCCGGTACGGGGAGACCGAGAGAACGATAGAGGTGACACCTTTTCAAAAAGATGTCAGTTGTTTGGGTAGAGCTGAAGAAGCTGTGGCGGGTAGCCAGAATTAAACCTTGCTTCAAACATTTCGAGGCGTTCCAAACTGTCAACTTCCGCAACCCTTTGTCCCGAAGAGTGATTACTTTTGTTTTGTCTGTTAAAAAATCAAACATGAAAGTCATCACCATCAAATTCGACAACGCCAGCGATTGGCGCTTCCTGCTCGAACTCTTGAAGCGGTTGAACATTCGTTTTGAATGGAAAGAAGAAACTGATTCATCCAAAAAGAAAGAAAACCCGCCTTCCGACCTTGTTGACCAACTTTTCGGCAGCTTCCCTTCCGACCTGACCAGCGATGAGTTTGTCAAAACGCTTTACGACGCAAGGGTCAATCAAACACGAGAAGTCCGCCTGTGAAATACCTCCTCGATACCAATATCGTTGCCCACTTCCTTCGGGGTGCATATCAATTGGATACCAAAATCCGTGAGGTTGGTATTGAAAACTGTTTTATTTCCGAAATCACAATAGCTGAATTGGAGTACGGCGTTGAAAACAGCGCTCCTGAATGGCAGGAAAGGCAACGATTGGCATTGATTAAGTTTTCCGAAGCCTTCGAAGGAAGAATTCTCCCCATTCGCCCTGTTTTTCAAGTGTATGCCCGAAACCGGGTTCGGCTCAGAAAAGCTGGCACTCCCATCTCCGACTTCGACCTGCTCATCGGCTCAACAGCAGTCTTTCACAATTATTCAATGGTATCTGAAAACGTATCCGAGCTTTCCCGGATAGAAGGTATTGTTTTGGAAAATTGGGTGGTGCGGTCTAAAAAGTAATCTTCTCTAATTCCAGTTTTATTCGGCTGACTCGACTTCTTCAACACATTTTTCACAAATCCCTTCGACTCGTTCGACCTCGGGAACGGCTCGTCCTACTCCTTCCAATGAATTTATCCCGCCGCAGGTTTCACTACCTCCTGCACGTATTGGCGGGTCAGTTTGTCCCAGCCCGTCAACGGGGCGATGAGGCGAAACAGGCCGAGCGTCCCGTCCATCATCAGCTTCACCCCACCTTGCAAGGAACTGAATTCCCGGTATTTCAGCCGGTCGCAGATGTGCATGGCTTTGAGCATTGCCATTTCGCCTGTGTGGCCGTTGTCGGCGAGGTACATCATGACCATGAAAAACTTGCCCTGGTCGGCGGCGGGCTGGTAGGAAACCCGGCATTTGCAGTCGCCTTTCGATTTGTTGGCGACGCCGTGCACCGCCATTTTCGGCACGAACAGTTCCTCGCCCGCTTTTTTTACGATGGTCTTGCCGTTCAGCCGGAACGTGACCTCGCCTTCGAGGACTTTGAACAGCTCGTCGGACTCCTTGTGGAAATGCTCCGGCACACTGCCGCCGGGCCGCATCACCCAGTCGAACTCGCAGGTTTGGTCATTGATGGTGAGGGGCTGGAAGGTCTCTTTGCCCCAGCCGAATGCTGAATAAGTTGTTGACTTCATTCTCAAAAAAGAGTTTTGGAAAACAGTGCAATTGCTCGCTACCACTGCATTAGAGAAGTTCGGGGGGAGAGGTGACACCTTTTCAAAAAGATGTCACCCCTTGAAATTATTTCACCTTTCCATAAATCCAGCCGACCACACCGCCGGCTATAGTCGTTGATACTGTACTGCCAATTACATCATAGGGCAACCAGGACGAAGGGTAGGCCGTATAAGTTGACGCATTGGAAATGCCAAATATCAACATTATCAAAAAGCCTATCCAGGCTCCGGCAATGGCCCCGGATTTAACTGTGCTGATGCCGAATTTGTGAAGCAACAAAGCAAATAATAGTCCCCAAAGCAGGGTAGCCACAATCCACCAGAACATGCTCATCTCTTTGAGGCAGGCGCCATGCGTTGCCTGCCACTCCTCGGCCATGCCGCCGAAAATGCCCAAGTAAATTGCCATCGAGACAATCATGCCGGCGA
>RFGN01000436.1 GCA_003696645.1 Gammaproteobacteria bacterium
ATGGCTGGGGGACCAGGATTCGAACCTGGGTTGACGGAGTCAGAGTCCGTAGTCCTGCCGCTAGACGATCCCCCAAATAGTGAAAGCTTGCTTTAACGCTTGGAGAATTGTGGACGCTTGCGTGCCTTGTGCAGGCCAACCTTCTTGCGCTCGACCTTGCGTGCATCCCGGGTCAGGAAGCCCGCACTACGCAGCACTGGACGCAGGTCCTCATTATACTCGGCGAGCGCCCTGGAGATACCATGACGGATCGCCCCCGCCTGACCACCAATTCCGCCACCACGAACGTAGATGGTGAGATCAATGGAGTCTGTCATTTCCGTTTTTTCCAATGGCTGACGCACCATCATGCGCAGGGTTTCACGCCCAAAATAGTCGTCGAGTTTGCGACGGTTGATCGTGATTTCACCACTCCCGCTGGTGAGATAGACCCGCGCCGAGGAAGATTTGCGACGTCCGGTACCATAAAAACGTTGTTCTGCCATGTCAGTGATTCTCTTTATAGATCAAGTGTCTTTGGATTCTGCGCCTGATGACGATGCTCGGACCCGGCATAGACCTTCAGCTTCCGAAGCATGGCACGGCCCAGAGGATTACGAGGCAACATGCGTTTGACTGCCAGCTCCAGCATCGCTTCGGGGTGACGCTCCCGCAACTTCTTGAAACTGAATGACTTCAGGTTACCGATATAACCGGTATGATGGTGATACATCTTGTCATTTTCCTTGTTCCCTGTCACCGCAACCTTGCCCGCATTGATCACAACAATATAATCGCCGGTATCGACATGTGGGGTATAGATGGCCTTGTGCTTGCCCTTCAATCGGCTTGCAATCTGACTGGCCAGTCGGCCCAGTGTCTTGCCCTCAGCATCTACCACATACCAGTCACGCTGCACGGTTTCGGCCTTGGCGCTGTATGTCTTCATGTGTTCCTCAAGTGAATCCGTCAAATCAAAACGGGGAAATATAGCAAAACAACACAGACATGGCAAGCTGGCTGCTTGAATTAATGTAATTATTATGGATGAAAGCGTGCGCAGTTCCTGCCGGACTCCTTCGCCTGATACAGGGCCTTGTCCGCGCGATCTATGATCGCCTGAACATCCGTCTCGCCAGGATGCTGCAGGGTCACCCCCAGACTGACTGTAACGTTGAGAGCATGTCCATCGAGTTCGACCTGGGTCGAGGCTACGCCTTTCAACAACCTTTCCGCCACGACCATGGCAGTTTCCTGGGTACTTTCGGCGATCAGCATCACAAATTCTTCTCCTCCCCAGCGGGCGACATACTCTGTCTTGCGCAGCATGGACTGCACCGTCGCAGACAGTTGCCTGAGGACCTCATCACCCACTGTGTGGCCATGCCGGTCATTGATCTGCTTGAAATGGTCGATATCCAGGATCAACAGCGCAATGCGTCTCTGATAACGAAGCGCGCGTTCCAGCTCGAGCTCGGCCTTCTCCAGAAAGGCGCGTCGGTTCAACAGGCCAGTCAGTTCGTCAGTGGTTGAAAGATTATATAAATGCTGCTTGATGGCCTTGTCACTCTCGATCCAGTGACGAACACCAAGCAATATAAAAAGGAAACCCAGGATAAAGGCCAGGCTATTGAACAAGGAGGTAACCCAGAACGGCAATACCAGCAGTTCATCCATGGTATCGGTGGTTGTCGCCAGCAGCAGCACGAATGCCCCGATTTCGAAGAAGTTATACGCCGTCTTGCTGGTATCCCGGGTATTCCGGATACAAAAGACCAGAATTGCCAGGATCACGGCCATGGAGGCCTCGGAGATCAACGCAAAATAATCAATCTGACTGACAGATGGAAATGTCACCATGCTCAATGCCACATACATTGCCATGGCCAGAATGACAAAGATTTCTTTCACGCGTCCTCGATTCCGCTTTGTAAAGCCTTATTGTAACGGAATCTGTGCCAATCTACTTCATCACAGACTTTTTTTGGTTTTCGCGTTAAGTCATCCGGCCCTGATCGACTATCCATATCCGAACTATCAACTATCCATTAACCCATTACAGGAAAAACCTATGAGCCTTAAAACCATACTGGGCACTGCCATGCTGATGCTGCTGGTGTCGACCGGACAGGCACAGGAAAGAACCTTGCTGATGGCCAGCAACAACCCCTGTTCCATGAAAAACCCATGCAGCATGAAACATAACCCCTGCTCGATGAAAAATCCGTGCAGCATGAAAAATCCATGCGCCAGCAATAGTGGTCAGTTCATTGACCCTGCTGATTACATTCGCCCGGTTGGATCAAAACGCTACAAGCATGGCCACATCAGCAAACGAACTCAGAAAAAGCTGGTCCAATACGGCAAAAAACTTTTCAATGATCCCTCTCTGAGCGGCAACGGAATCTCCTGCAGCTCCTGTCATGCAACGGATCACCTGTTCAAGGCCAGTTTTGCTACCCCTTATCCCCACAAGGTTCAGATGACGGCCGATTTTTCCAGATATCAAAAACCGGTCGAGCTGGAAGAATTTGTCCAGTTCTGCATGCTCAAGCCGATGGCCTCCAAGGCCTTTCCCTGGAAATCGAAGGAACTGGCTGCCCTGACCGCCTATATGGAGGAAAAGAAACACAAACCGTTCATGCAGATGGCCATGGCCAATCCCTGCGCGCTCAAACACCGTGGCGCGATGAAGAATCCGTGCGCGATG
>RFGN01000437.1 GCA_003696645.1 Gammaproteobacteria bacterium
AATTTTCAAATTGATCTGTTTCCATTTTGGAAACGGCCGTTTGCTACCATATTCCCCAATAAATATTTCACATCCCGGAGGCAACCCATGCCCATCATTCAACACCTCATCGCCGACCAATTCGGCAGCCACATCGGCAAATACCAGGGACGACTCAAAGTCACCCAGGGCAAAGAAACACTCGCCCAGGCACCCATCATCCACCTCGAAACCGTCACCATCGCCAGCAGCGGCGTCTCCATCTCCGCCGACGCCATCCGCGCCTGCACCGAACACGGCATCCCCATCCACTTCCTCAGCAGCACCGGCACCCCCTACGCCAGCCTCTACAGCGCCGGCCTCATCGGCACAGTCCTCACCCGCCGCGCCCAACTCCTCGCCTGCACCAAAGCCAGCGCCTGGCAACTAGGCCTCGCCTTCGCCCAAGGCAAAATCGAAAACCAGGCCATCCTCCTCAAATACATCGCCAAATACCGCAAAACCAGCAACCCCGCCCTCCACCAGGAACTCAACCTCCTCGCCACCGAAGTCCGCGACCACCTGGCCGAACTCGACGCCCTCGCCGCCATCTGCCAGCGCGAAGGCCTCCTCATAGACGACATCCGCAGCCAACTCCTCTCCGCCGAAGGCCGCGCCGCCCAAAAATACTGGCAAGGCCTCAAACTCGTCCTGCCAGAAGAACTAAACTGGCCCGGCCGCCAGGGACGCGGCGCCCGCGACCCCTTCAACAGCGCCCTCAACTACGGCTACGGCATCCTCTACGCCCAAATCGAACGCGCCACCATCCTCGCCGGACTCGACCCCTACGCCGGATTCGTCCACGTTGACCGCCCCGGCAAACCCAGCCTCGTCCTCGACCTCATCGAAGAATTCCGCACCGCCATCGTCGATCGCACCATCCTGGGCATGGTCAACCGACGCATGCCCCTCGAACAAGACGAACGCGGCCTCCTCACCCAATCAACCCGCCGCCAAATCGCCGAAAAAGTACTGAACCGGCTGGACAGCAAAGAAACCCACCATGGCAAACAATACAGCTTGCGCCAAATCATCCAGATACAGGCCCGCGAAGTAGCCGCCTTCATCCGCGGTGACCGGGAAAACTACCAGCCATTCATATCAAGCTGGTAAACCGGCAACATACCTGCCCATTCCCTTACCAAAGGATTCACCGATGCAATGCCTCCTGATTTACGACATTCCAAACGACAACAAACGGAACAAAATCGCCGACGCCTGCCTGGACTACGGCCTGGATCGCATCCAATACAGCGCCTTCTGCGGCCCAATCTCCCGCAACCTGCAAGAAGAACTGTTCCTGAAAATCCGCCGCATCCTCGGCAAACAGCCAGGCAAAATCATGCTGCTCTCCATTACCGACCAGGATTGGGAAAACAAACTGTACCACGAACAAACATAAATTGGCGGAGTTTATGACCATGAATCACATTCCTCTTGACCAATACGACCTCATAGACATTCCAGACCTGCCACACGACCCCCCATTCATGCTGCGCGTCACCGACCTGAAACAATACCTCTACTGTCCTCGCATCCTGTACTACCAGACACTGCTCCCCAAAGTGCGACCCACCACATTCAAAATGGAAGAAGGTCAACGCCAGCATGAACGCATAATCAAAAACGAACAACGACGCACCCTCCGCCTGTACGGCCTTCCCAATGGGGAACGTTTCTTCAACGTTCCCCTATATGCCCCAGCCCTCCACCTGAGCGGTGAAGTGGACATGGTCATCCAGACAGAAACAGAACTGATTCCTGTGGACTACAAAAACAGCAAACGCGTTAACCCCAACCACCGGCTACAACTCATGGCCTACGGGTACATGCTGGCACATGCCGATCCCAAGTCCGATCTGACCGTAAAACGTGGATTCATATACCTGATACCAACGCGCAAAGCCGTTGAAGTCAAATTCACTCCTTCCTTGCAAAAACGACTCGAAAACACCATCCAACTCATGTATAATATGGTACAGAAACAACAAATGCCGCCGCCAACAAACCAGATTGCCAAATGTGTCGATTGTGAATTCCGCCGATTTTGTAATGATGTTCTCTAAACCTGTTCTTTCCCGCCCCTCTTCGAAAATCCCCCTTTTCCATTCACATTTTTTCCTTCTCATTTCGAACTCGTGTTCAAAAATTCACCCTCCCACAGCCAATATACCCCCATATTTGGCAGCCCAATCGCCTAACACGCATACATATGGCACAATCGGGCCAATTTACCCCAAAATCACCATTTTCGAAAATCCCCCCCTTTTTCAAACAAAAACCGATTTTCGAAAAACCGCCATCCAACAGCCCCAAATATCCCTCTTCCACACAAAAAACAGGCCGCAGAATGCCCCTGTAAGCCGCGAAAAAGGTCTTGTGCTACAAAAAAGCTATGATATAATCAAAACAACAGATTCAGGGTAACCACCCACGGACTCGTTAGAGGGTACTGAAACAGAGCTAATATGAAGAACAACAAGTACTCAATCAGG
>RFGN01000438.1 GCA_003696645.1 Gammaproteobacteria bacterium
CTGATAATGAGTCCCCCTCCATTAGGTATGGTTTTAATTTTGATCATATTACAATTGGTCGAATATGCGTGAATTAAAATGCACGTGTAGCTTGTCCACGCTGACTACTCGTTGTGTTGCACATACAAAATTGAACGCGCATTCAAAAAAAGAATCAATAGAGAGAAAATATTTTCTTGATTATCTAAAAATCTATTTGATCAGTGGGGCGATAGCTTTTCCGCAAAATCTGCATATCCGTACCTGCCCGTTTTGGATCCTATTGTGCAGAGTGGCACTGAGTTCAAGGGTACGGCAACCACAGGTGTAGGGGAAGCGGCGTTGCCGACGAATCTTGAGACCTTCAATACAATAATCACCGCGTGCCTTCGGGGTGCCGCCGAGTTGCTTCACGACCTGCTTCCACTCCGGGCCGTGTGGTTTGATGTGTGGCCCATGCAGACAAAAGGCAATATAGTGGGCCACTTCATGAATTACCGTATCATGCAGGTGGTGCTCCAGGTCCAATGAGAATACGGCAGAGTTGTAATGCAGGCTGCAGTGGGTGTGGAGTAGTGTTTTATGAATTCTGCAGGCGCCAGCCTGGGTGCCGCCAAGATCAAACAGGATGGGTGGCTCGGTAAATCCTGTTTCGTATAGGTCGGCCGCGCATTGGAGCTGTTTTCGGGTAGCCGTGATTACGGTCTTTTTCTGTACCTCGGTCAGGGTATGAGCGGGTTGCGCCATCTATGACTCGCCCCAGCTTTCCAGTTCTTCCCAGCGATTCAGGGCCTTTTCCAATTCTGCGTCGAGTGTTTCCAGTTCAGTCAGTGTTTTTTGTACCACCTCCTGATCCTGCTTGTAAAAATCAGGGGCATTGATGGTGGCCTGCAGGGTCTGTTGTTGCTGTTCCAACGCCTCGATTCGGTCGGGGAGTTGATCCAGCTCACGCTGCTCCTTGTAGCCCAGCTTGCGCGATGTCTTTTTGGGAGGAAAGGGTGGCTTTTTTTCTGTTGTTGCCGGTTTTTCAATTCTTGTTGAGGAATACAACCTCTCCCACTGATTGAAGTCACCGGGAAACTCTTCAATGTGGTGATTTGAACGAAAGACCCAGGAATAGGTGACGATGTTTTCCATGAATTGTCGGTCGTGGCTGACGAGCAGTACCGTTCCCGGGTAGTCAATCAGCAGTTCCTCCAGAAGCTCGATGGTTTCAATATCAAGATCATTGGTCGGCTCGTCCATGACCAGGACATTGGAGGGGTAGGAGAACAGTTTGGCCAATAAAAGCCGTGCCTTTTCTCCCCCGGAGAGTCGGCTCACGGTTTGATGGGCTCGGTCCGGGCTGAACAGAAAGTCCTGAAGATAACTGATGACATGTTTTTGTTTGCCATTCATTTCGATGAAGCTGCGGCCTTCGGACAGGTTTTCGATCACGGTCTTGCTGCCATCCAATGTTGCCCTTTCCTGGTCAAAATATCGTACCTGCAGGCGGGTACCATGTCGAACCTTGCCGCTTGTGGGTGGCAGGTCGCCAACGAGCATCTTTAATAGAGTGCTTTTGCCACAGCCATTGGGACCGATGATGCCGATCTTGTCTCCGCGCATGACTACGGCACTGAAATCATCGATGTAGGTTACATCTTCATATCGATAGGTGAGGTGCTGCGCCTCGATGACGAGGTTGCCGGATTGAACGGCTTTGCCACTGTCCATGCGCAGGGCACCCATGTCTCGCAGTTGTTCCTGATGCTGCTTGCGCATGGCAAGGAGTTTTCTGACACGCCCCTGGTTACGGGTACGTCTTGCCTTGACTCCCTGTCTAATCCAATCCTCTTCCTGGGCTAGATTTTTCTCAAACTGTGCCTGATGTTCGGCCTCGGCTGCCAGCAGGGCATCACGGCGTTCCATGAAGCGATTGTAGTTTCCGGGGAAGCGAATCAGTCGACATTGATTCAGTTCGATGATGGTATTGACGACCCGGTTGAGAAAATGCCGGTCGTGAGTAATGAGGATGAAACTGCCGGGGTAATCCCGCATGAAGGATTCCAGCCAGGTGATGGACTGGATATCGAGGTGGTTGGTGGGCTCGTCCAGACACAGTAGGTCCGGTTCATCCAGGATGGCACGGGCCAGGGCGACTCTACGTCGCAGACCCCCAGAAAGGATGGATACATCCATCTTGGGATCGAGTTCGAGTTTCGAGAGGATGGCCTCGATACGATGCCGAACCTGCCAACCATCCTCGGCTTCGATACGATGTTGCAATGTTTCGAGTTGTTGCAGGAGTTCAGGGGAACGGTCCTTTTCCAGTTGTCGAGTGAGGCACTGATATTCATTGAGGTCTCTTTGTAGTGTCTGAAATCGTGCTGCCACGGCATCCAGTACCGTTCCCTGATCGGGCAGGTCGGTTTCCTGTTCCAGTCGGGTGATGCGGCAGTTGCGATTGCGCTCAATCGTTCCTTCATCTGCATGCAATTCGCCAGTAATAATTCTTAGCAGGGTGGATTTGCCCGTGCCGTTGCGTCCAATCAGACCAATCTTGTCACCCTTGTGTATGGTCAGGTCAATCCCTCTCAGGATGGGGCGATCGCCTAGGGAGAAGCTGACTTGCTTGAGATGGATGAGGCGCATGACTGGAATTTGACCTTTTCTTTGAAATACAGGCTGTTTGTATCATAATTATGAACAGAGGAGCGCAGAATAACAATTCGGACAATAACAATTCAGATTATTCAATGAATATCCATGAATACCAGGCGAAGCAGTTGTTTGCGACTGCCCAGATTCCTGTAGCGAAGGGGCAGGTGGCCCATTCTGTGGCGGCGGCCGAGAAGGTGGCGGACAATCTGGGAGGAGTGGCCTGGGTCGTCAAGGCTCAGGTCCATTCCGGCGGACGGGGAGAAGCCGGGGGGGTTCGTCGGGTCGAGGGCAAGGCAGAACTGGACCGCTATGTCAGCGAGCTGATGAGTCGACCTCTGGTAACGCGTCAGTCCGGTGAGAAAGGGCTGCCTGTGAATGCCGTACTGATCGAGGAATTGTGTGACTACGAACGGGAACTCTATCTGAGTATCCTCGTTGATCGGGAACGTGAAGGCCTGATGATTCTGGCCTCGCCAGAAGGTGGGATGGATATCGAGTCGGAGGCGGGCCGGGCAAGATTGATGCAGTGCCCCATCGATTCGGTTGCTGGCCTGCGCAGCCATCATCTTCGTGCCCTGATTCGTCACCTGCAACTGGACAAACCCCTGCATAAACCCTTTGCTGAGCTGATGAGTAATCTGTTGCGTCTGTTTCACGAAAGGGATCTGTCACTGGTAGAGATCAATCCTTTGGTCATTACCCGCAGTCAGGGCCTGCTGGCTCTGGATGCCAAGATCAATATCGACGACAATGCCCTGTATCGCCAGCCCAAGATTCTTGCCTACCGCGATGCCA
>RFGN01000439.1 GCA_003696645.1 Gammaproteobacteria bacterium
CATCCCGGCCATCCACAAATCCAGGGTTGCAGGGCTGCAGTTTCATGGCCTCGGTAACCAGGGCCAGGGCTTTGTTGTTGCCTGATGAACCACTGTAAAAATTGGCGCTGAAACCGTATTGATCGATTAGTTTCCAGGTAAGCTCCCATAGCATGGCACACCATACTGAGCCTACGCCATGTGGAATGCTTTCAGTCTTGATGCTGTTATAGGTATGTGGATTCACAACCATATCTGTGCTGTAGGGATAGGTGCGGATACCAGTGCCGTTGGCAGGCTCATAGATCAGCCAGGTACCTATGCCACGTGGCATGGGGCCGGTGTCTGAGCTTTTCATGGTCAGCATCAGGGCATACCAATCGCTCCAGCCTTCTCCCATTTGTTCATCACCTTCCAAGCAATAGGTTATTGAGGGGCTGCCCGTCAAGCGGTTGGAAATGCCATGGGTGTATTCGTGAAGGATGACGCCATTGTCGAGGTCACTGTCTCTCACCTGCCAGCGTATGAGGGTTGCGTTGACACCGGGTGCTGGAAGCTGGGTCTTTATGGTGTTGCAGTTGTTTTGGCTAAGAGAAAGAACCGGAATCGTCACCAGGTTTCCATTGGGGCCATTGCTCATGGATGGCGCTCCCCCGGCCACATTGTTGCAGATGATGACAGCGATGGCCCCCTCCGTCTGGGCATTGTAAGCCTGTTCGGAATACTGACAAGAACCGCTCCGGTCCATCATGGCTATCTTTCCGCTCACATTGCTGACGAAAGGCGTTTGGCAACCATCACCGGTCGTCCCAACGCCATCGTCCACCAGCACCACATCGCCGGTGACATTGAAATGTTGCGGACCAAAAGCTGCCGTCCCGGAAGTGTAATTGCCTGCGATGCCGGCCGGACTGTTGACCACCACCGTATCGGCAGCCGAGGAACTCCACAGGTACATCTGCATCCTGGGTGAAGAACCATCGGAAGGGGTACTCATGTTGGCGTTATTGGTGCCGCCTGCATCTTGCGCATCGGCAATGACATGGTCATTACCGCTGCCGCCATTCCCATAGTTATTGAACTGAAAATTACCCCCCGCCTCGTCAAAGCCGTAATGCCAGACGATATCGTGAATGACATTGTTGGCGTAAAACAGGTTGGTGACAATGGCATCCTGTTGGGTGGATGGATGCTGTGTAAGGTCAAGCGAGAAATCAAAATTCAGCGAAGGACCGCCATCTGGGCTATAGCCAAAAGTGCTGTTGTTGTCATCATCGTCCACCTGGGCATACACATTGTTGCCACGGGTGTAGGTGTATTCTGCGCCGGCACTGCCATTGGTGTCGTGCCAGCCGTAAGGACTGGCAGAAGGATCGTCCGGATTGGTCAGAAGGGAACGGCTGCCATGATTGGGGCTTTCAACTGGCAAGGCGTAAACATTGTAGGTGCCTGCAAGAACTTCCAGGTTGCCGGTGGCGAGAGGCACAGCGGCATCAACTTCATTTGCAGCTGCCGTTGAAACGACAGGTGGGCCAAAATCACATTGCAACACCAAGTTGTGCTGGTCGAGCACTGCTCCAGTAGCAGCATCTATTCTCAGGCTCCAGCGGTTCTGCCCTCCGGCTTCAGCAAATGTCATATCCCAGGCCAGTCTCACGCTGTCGCCGGTGACTGGTTGGTACACCAGCTTCAACTCAAGATTTTCTTCCGACAATTCGCCTCCGGCAACGATGGTGCGCCTTTGCGGACCCGGCTCCACACTGAGCACCAAAGGCTGCTGGCTGGCAGGATAACCCAGGTAGTCAGCAGCTTTCAGCACCGCTTGTTCCGGTTCCAAAATGACGTTTTCTCCCGCCACCTTTTCATCGAGCCTTTTTACAAAACGACTCCCCCAGGTAAGCAGCTTGTTTTCAGCAGTCAGGTGCACGTTGAAAATTGCGGCGTAGACCTCCCGGCCCTTGCGCATTTGCTGGAAATAGAAATTCTTCACCCCACTGAGGCTGCTCACATTGTGGTGCAACAGTTGCAAGCCATCCAGATCAGATGAATGGTATCCATTTTCATAAGCCTTGTCGGTAAGATGGCGCAGGGCGATCTCATAGTCTGACTGAGCCGACAACAGTGCTGGCAACAGCACCCAGAACAGCATTAAACAGCAATTTTTCATAAGGGCATTTCTTGGCATTTGTTGAAAGCACAGCATCAAACAATACTGCTAGGGCTTTGCTCATTCAAGGTGATCCTGTTCAGAGGTTGGGTAGATTCTGCGTGTTTCGCCAGTTGGATTCCCTTGACTTTACTTTTCAACAAGATAATTACAAAAATAAGCACCCAACACTCATTCATGCAAACAAAGCTTTTCGATGGCGAAAGATGCTTTTTTCTGAAATGCGCCATTTTGTATACAAACTGCCTCTCCAACAATCCCAGCCGGATCTCCGGACGAGAATACCTGGGAAATTCTGTTATCCATAAAAAAGCATCCCCGGGCAAAGCAATAGCCCAGGGATGCATCGATGGTTGAGTTTAGAGTTTATTGCTACCTACCGCTCGATCACCAGCCGCTGCACCAACTGCTCAGTTTCCGTCCGAAGCACCACCTGGTAAATTCCGGTGCCCAGATCATGCTTGGCAAGATCGAGGTTCACCAGCATCTGGCCAGGCTCTAGGCGCTGTTGCAGGATGGTGCGGCCGAGCAGGTCGGAAATGACCAGGGTGCCCGTCTTGTCGCCCAGGCCTTCCAGCAGTACCGTCACTTCGGTCGTGGCCGGGTTGGGGAACAGGCTCATGCGGGGCTGCTCCCATTCTTCCCCGAGGGTGATGCCGTTGCCCGGCAGGACGATGATGCTGCTGCCACCGCAGCTGTTGCTGATGTCGCTGACGCTGTTGCAGCCGGCGGCATTGTGGTGGATGCTGATGGAGCCACCCACGCCGGCGTTGGCCAACAGGTCGTCGATGCTGCAGCAGTCGCTGAGGCTGAAGTTGAACGAGATGTTCAGGTTCTGGCCGATGCTGGTCAGGTTGCC
>RFGN01000440.1 GCA_003696645.1 Gammaproteobacteria bacterium
CCACAGGATTCAGCCGCACCGATCAACGTGTCGAAATCCAGCACACCGGTGCCGACCTCGGCAAAGCCTTTTTCAGGGGTATCGTCCATGTCCTTGACATGAAGCAGGGGAAGCCGGCCGGCCAGCTTCTTCATCCACTGCAACGGCTCATCGCCCGCCTTGGCGACCCAATACAAATCAAGTTCGGATTGCAGCTTGTCTGATCCGAACAGCACATCGACACCTCGCCGACCAGACGAGTCCGTTCCCCATTCGAAATCGTGGTTGTGGTAGCACAAAGTCAAGCCCGATCCCGCCAGGGTGTCGGCAACCTTCTCAAGACCCTGCACCAGCTTGCCGTAGTCTTCTCTTTCGGGTTCGTCCAGATACGGACAGATGACGTAGTCATAGCCGAACAATTTTGCCCGTGCGATCACGTCGGACACATCGTTGAGCAGGCAATGCAGCGGCTCGTGAGCCGAGATCGCGGTCAGACCGTGTTTGTCCAAAAGATCCTTGAACTGTTGGGACGAATGGCCGTACAGCCCCGCCAACTCAACGTAGCGGTACCCCATCGAAGCCACCTGAGCCAGCCCGGTGTCGAGATCCTCCGACAAAGGCTCACGGACCGTGTACAGTTGCAAAGCGATCGGCAGACCCATACTTATCTCCTTCCCTAAAAGAAACGCCCACCGGAACACAGCGAACGTTTCAAGCGTGTGAAACATTGAAACCGGAAAAGAACACGAAGCCCTAAATTAGTCCCACCGGCCATCCCCGACAAGGCGATATGACGATGTAACAGATTTACATTTGGATGGCTATATCAATTCCCTCAGCCCAATGATCCGGCATGCATCAGATAAATCTGGGGTCGCATTTCCTGGTCAGCATCTACAACATAGCGGCTTGGCGTAGCAAACGATGCTGGTTTCAAGCCCCGCAGATAACCTAGTAGAGAAAACGACTCCACATCAGCCCATGTACGCCAACCGCCGCCAAAATCAACAAGTATTGTTATTAAGAGACTTATCAACATTCAAGCTGTTTTTTCAATACAAATAATGCTCTCGACAGGCGAGGTCTAGGGCGTTACATTCGAGCTTTGTCTGATGCGTATGATCAGCTGAGCTACACGACCAAAAG
>RFGN01000441.1 GCA_003696645.1 Gammaproteobacteria bacterium
CTCAAGGAGACTGAGTTCAGATTCAATCACAGACGGCAGGATATCTACAAAACCATCCTCAAAATCCTGCTCGAAAAACCCCTGTTCTAGTCAAGCCCCAATCGTATTACCGCCAGAGATAGTAAATCCACCGCCGACCGTGGACCAGTTTCCCAGCTCAACCGAACTCGCAGCTGCGACGGAAAAGTCACGGAACCATCCCGCCTTAGCACTGACAGTATTGACGGTTGTATCAAACTCGCCCGTGACTCCAGCAATGCACGTCACATAACCAGGCGCGGGCAGAGTGACCGTCTGAGTGATGATCGTCGTTGGTGTCGTGCTTTTTGCCTGAATCGACTTTGCTGTGATGGCCCCAGTTTGAGTAGAACCATTGGCAAATTCCACGCCTGGCTCATCCTTGATATCCACTGCGGTCAGCGAGCCATTCAGCACCGAGGCACTGTTCACCGCGCCAGCCGCGATCTTGGCATTGGTAACCGCGCCAGCCGCGATCTTCGAGCCGGTCACAGCACCGGCCGCGATCTTGGCATTGGTAACCGCGCCATTCCTAATCTTTCCAGTCCACACCGCATTTTTTGTCAGCTTCTTGTAATTCACGGAACCATTGCCCAGATCCAGCTTGCTCACGCAGCCGGCTGGTAATCCATTCGCTGCACAGATGCCTGCATACGCCATGCCTGAGAACGACATGCTCAGCAGCACAGCCACTGACAGAAGGCCAAGTTTTGAAAGCATGGTTTTCATTTTATCCCCCCTACAGGGACCTTCCATGGTTGAGACTCGTCGCTCCATGACTCTGTTATTCCTATAGATCACATAAAACCAGATGTCAAGAAACATGCCCTTTCGGCCACACGGACAGGTCACAAAACGACTGCTTCAAGGCCATGTTGCCGCAGCAGTGAAAGCGAAGGAATGCAGCGGGATTGGGAACCTATGGGGCGGAACCGTCCCCCAAGCGGGCCACCCGGCGCGACGACTCGTCCGCACCGGAGGACGCGGAAGCATCCACCCGCGCGCGCCATTGCAACCCCGTCGCCGAACCAACAATGGGAAGTCGCTTGTAGAAACTGCCATTGAGCTGCGTGTTCAGTACCAGATAATCATAGAAGCGCCTGAACAACCTCGGATTGGGCCGGTGCTCCCCGGCGGCATGCCAGAACTCATCCAGGGGGCGCTGAAAGGTCAAGCCCTCGATATCGTACAGGGCATCGCCGCAAACCTTGACCGGAGCCCCGTGCAACAGGGCGGACAAGCCCACGGTACTATTTACGACGACAACGCCGAGCGCGTGATCCAGAAGCGTTGGCAGATGTTGATCATGGATATATAAACAGCGCCCCTTCAGGCCCAAAGCCGCTGCATGGCGCCTTATCAGATCGGTATAATCGCTATACCCACGATCCAACGGGTGATGCTTGAATACCAGAATACGGCCTTCCGGGGCTTTCCGGGCAAACGATGTCATCACCTGTTCGATAAATCCGTCAACACCACCAAAACCGGAATGCACATGTATCTGCGCATCGTTATGGGTCTGCAGGGGGACGAGAAAGAAGCGACCCGAATACTCCGTCGTCAAACGATCGAGAAGGCCATGCTCTCGCATGCGAAAGAATGGTTTGCGAAAAGCCGAGCGAACCCACTTCAAGCCTTCCGTAAAACAGGACAGAGGGCGATGGTGCCGATAAGCGGGAAAAACCGGCTTCAGCAAGGCTGCGGCAAGATAGTAGAGGATGGCCCAGCAAGCGACATACCAGAAGGTATTGCCGACAGGCAGCTGTTCCGGAAGCCTGGGAACCGATGCATTCATATAGAAGACCGGAGAACGTGGAATCCTTGAATGGGCATTCACACCATGCATTTCAAGGGTAATATGGTCGGGGCGAACATATCCTTCCTCAAACACGCCGATCTCGATGCCTCGCCTGCCTGCAATCGCATGCGCAATGCGGTGCAGCGGACGACAATCCCCGAACAGCATCACCAGATCAACGTCAAGCTGCTCCAGCAGCCCCTCGAAATACTCCGGCCAGGCATCCAGCCCGCCCCTGAAATTAAACGCGCTACGCGGATAGAAAAACCAGTCGCCGCCATTGAAATTCACCTTGAAAACCTTGGCGCCGGCACGCTCCAGATCAACGGCAAGACGCCGAAAGAATGGTCCGAGCGGTCCCTGCAGCAAAAGAACGCGCCTGCCGTCAAACGACGACATTCCACCCTTGAGCATCTAGTCCATCCCCATAAAAGGCCGGAATATGACTTGTCTCCGCAACAAATGCAATCCGGGTGGAAATGAGCCTGTATATGAAGCC
>RFGN01000442.1 GCA_003696645.1 Gammaproteobacteria bacterium
ATATTCCCGGTCATAGGGTTGTGCACTGAACAGGGCAATTTTCATGGTTTCAGTTTGTTGTTTCGATTGGCAAGTGTTCTATAGAATAGCTGTTTACACGGTAGAAGGCCGAGAATATTTTGTCCTGCCGGGTTTTTCGGAGCTTCTTTCCGACCCGGTGGGCGGAACCCTGAAGCAGGGCATCAAGATCTTCATGCCAGAAACCATCCAGAAAGGGTTCCAGTTGGGTGATCAGCCAGCGACAGGGCCATATTCTGTAGAGAAGATGCTGTCTGGGCAATTCGGCATATTCGGTAATGATCAGTGATCCTCCTGGTGCCAGAATACGCAGGCATTCATTCAGGGTGTTGATCCGCGCCTCGGGGGGCATTTCGTGCAGCAGAAAGAAGACGATGACGGTGTCGAAGGCATCATCTCGATATCCCAGTTTCTCCGCATTCATGCGGCAGGGGATCAACCTGCCGGATCGGGCTTTCTTCATCGCCAGTTGAAGTTGAATGGGTGCGACATCGATGATATGCAGGGGATTATTTCCCATTTCTCGACAGAGGGTGGGCGTCAGGGAGCCATAGACACAGGTCAGCTGCAGGACACGTTTTTTGGGTGATGACTGGAAACGATTGAGGGTGACCTGCATCAGTTTTTTGTATTGGAAAAACAGGATGGCATTGATGATTGTCTGGTGATCAAAAAACCAGACCGCCTTTGACCACAAATAGGCCCACCAGTAATGCCTGGCCAGATACCAGGGAACGCCGTCGGTAAAATAGCGATAAAGCCTCAAGACCCTGCTCGGTTATTTTATCCAAAACAGGATCACGAAAATCCAATGGCTGGCATACAGGGCCAGCACCAGCCCGGTAATGATCTTGAGGGTTCGGGACTGTCCGCAGCGCAGAAAATAGATACTGCCGATTAGTACCGTGGCCAGTTCCAGCAGACTGACATATTGGCCAAAATAACGCGGATCCCAGTAGGAGATCGGGCTGATGAATTGCCAGTTCGAGAAGGGGATGAAATGGCGGTGGGCGTCATCATGATGCACCGGTAGATCGAATACCGAGTGCAGCGCCATGCTGAGGAAGAACCACATCCATACCTTTGCATTGCGATACCAGGCCAGTGCGGCCAGCGACAGGCAGACCGGAAACGAGTGGAACAGGTCAAAGGCGGTCTGCCAGTGGGATTCATAATAGGTCTCCCGCCAGATCTGTCGCTCGGTGAGATGATGGGCTCTGGCCCAGATATAGAAGAGGATCATCGGCAGATCGGGCACGATGGCCCCGGCGGCAATGGCCAGGGCATGGGTCTCGCGCAGGCGCTTTTTGAAGATCAGCAGATTGATGATCGCATGGGCCGGGGTGTTCATGGCCTCAATGTCGCATACCCTGAGTCGTGTTGCAATAGAGGTTGAGGGTTTGCTCAGGGCGATCTCGTTATTGTTTTGTCTTTCAGCAGGTTGACGATGCGATGCTCCAGCCAATACCGAATGCCGTCTCGGATCGTTCCTCCAACAAAACCGACATGGCCGCCTTGATCGGATAATTCCAGGGTGACACAATCCGAAAGTTCATGGATTTGCGGGATCGCTGCCTCGGTCATGAAGGGGTCATCCCGGGAATGAATGATATGCGTCGGCAGGCGTATCTCTTTCAGGTATTGGCGACAACTGCTGAGGCGGTAGTATTCTTCTGCAT
>RFGN01000443.1 GCA_003696645.1 Gammaproteobacteria bacterium
TACGGATATTGTGCTGGGCGGAAATCTTGATGAAGAGATTGCAGCATTGAAGGATCCTACCCCTGAAAAAATCGAATCTGTCAGAAAAGACTGGGAAAGGAGACATACCGCTGTGCTTGAAAGTGGTGGCCTGCATGTTATCGGGACCGAACGCCATGAGTCCCGTCGGGTCGATAATCAGCTACGTGGTCGTTCAGGGCGGCAGGGTGACCCGGGATCCAGCCGCTTTTATCTGTCACTGGAAGACAATCTGATGAGAATCTTCGCTTCGGAGAAGGTGTCGGGCATGATGAAAAAACTTGGAATGGGTGAGGGTGAGGCCATCGAGCATCCCTGGGTGACCAAGGCCATCAGTAATGCCCAGAAGAAGGTCGAGGGGCACAACTTCGAGATTCGCAAGCATCTGATCGAATATGATGATGTCTCCAATGAACAGCGGAAGGTGATCTTTGAGATGCGCCAGAATCTCATGAAGAAGGACGATATCAGTGACATGGTGGATGAGATGTGGGATGACGTCTATAACGCCTTCATTGATCGATTTATCCCTCCCCAGAGCTTGTATGAACAATGGGATATTGAGGGATTGCAGGCAGGACTGAAGTCCGAGTTTGGCCTTGATCTACCCATTTCTGATTGGCTTGATCAGGATGAACACATGCATGAAGAGGTGTTGAGAGAGAAGATTATCGAGTCTTCAAGAGAAAGATACCAAGCCAAGGTCAATGATGCGGCCAGCCGGGAAATGATGCTGCATTTTGAAAAGCAGGTGGTCTTGCGTGTACTCGACACCCTTTGGCGTGAACATATCAACATCATGGAACATCTCAGGGAGAGCATCTATCTGCGCAGCTATGCGCAGAAGAATCCCAAGCATGAATTTCAGAGTGAGGCATTCAAGCTGTTCAGTGATCTGTTGTCACGTATCCATCACGAATCGGTCAGCCTGCTTTCCAAGATCCAGTTGACTGTAGATCAGGATGGAATGAGCATGGGGGATGAGGAGCTCGATATGGTGGCTCATCATGATCAGCCAGGGGAGGAAGAAGGTGCCGGGAAAGCTGAAGAAGCTCAACCGTATGTGCGCAAGCAGAAAAAGGTCGGCAGAAATCAGCCTTGCCCCTGCGGCTCAGGCAAGAAATACAAGCATTGTCATGGGCGATTGACAGCTCCCGTTGAATCCGGCTCGTGATGGGTTCCGATTCCACATTGATCCATCCTGTGGAAGGGGTTCGTCTGGCAACGGCAGCCTCTGCTGCACGTTATCAGGGTCGAGCAGATCTGGCCCTGATTGAAATTTGTGCCGAGGGTAACGTTGCAGCGGTTTTCACTCGCAATGCCTTTTGTGCTGCTCCTATTCAGCTCGCCAGGGAGCATCTATACAAAGCAAGTCCGCGATACCTGCTGATCAATAGTGGGCAGGCAAATGCCGGAACAGGTGAAGCTGGGTTGGAGGATGCCAGAAAATGTTGCCAGATTGTGGCTGAATTGGCTGAAACGGAAGTCGAGAGTATCCTTCCCTTCTCAACCGGCGTGATTGGAGAGCGGTTGGCCATGGAGCAGATCCAGTTTGCGCTTCCGTCTCTTTTCAGCGATCTGGACCCAGATCACTGGAGGGATGCCGCCGATGCCATCAGAACAACGGATACCGTTGCCAAGATTGCATCGAGACGAGTACAGATCGAGGGCGAATGGGTGACGGTCACAGGCATAGCCAAGGGCAGCGGCATGATCTGCCCTGACATGGCAACGATGCTGGCCTTTGTGGCTACAGATGCAGAAATTCCCCACTCTTTATTGCAGGGCTGCCTGAAATCGGCTGTTGACCAAAGTTTTAACAGGATTACAGTGGACGGGGATACCTCGACCAATGATGCATGCGTCCTGATCGCTACCGGTTCATCTCGGGCACCGGTCGTCGGAAAAAAGACCAATTCCCTACAAAAAGAGGTACAATTGACCATTGAAGCCGTTTTTGAGGACTTGGCCAAGGCCATTGTCAGAGATGGCGAAGGGGCAACCAAGCTGGTTGCTGTCCATGTCAGCGGAGGAAAAACTCGTCAGGAGTGCCGGAGTGTGGCCTATACCATAGCGCATTCCCCGCTGGTCAAGACGGCGTTGTTTGCCGAGGATCCGAACTGGGGCAGGTTGCTGGCGGCAATCGGACGGGCGGATATTGAACATTTGGACATTTGCGGCGTCCAAATATACTTGGACGATGTATGCATTGTCAGGGGTGGCGAAAGAGCGCCTGATTATGAAGAGTCCCGTGCTGCCGAGGTGCTTCGTCGGAATGAATATGAAATACAGGTCAGACTGGGTAGAGGAGATTCATCGGAAACCATCTGGACCTGTGATCTAAGCTATGAGTATGTTCGGATCAATGCGGAATATCGAAGTTGACCGTTATTTGACCGAAGACAAGGAATTTTTAAAACCAGAGAGTAAGAGTATATGAACGGATTATTGGATTTCAGTATTGGACAGAGCCTGTTGTTGGCACTGCTTTTCACGCATATTACCATTGCGGCTGTTACCATCTTTTTGCATCGCTGTCAGGCCCACCGCGCATTGGACCTGCATCCAGCCGTCAGCCTGTTTTTCAGAACCTGGCTGTGGCTGACGACGGGCATGATTACCAAATGCTGGGTTGCGGTACATCGCAAACATCATGCCTTTTCTGATCGTGAGGGGGATCCGCACAGCCCCCAGGTATTCGGACTCAAAAAGGTCTTGCTGGAAGGGGCTGAACTGTATCGTGAAGGTTCGAAGGACCCTGAAATCCTGGAAAAATATGGTCGCGGGACCCCTGACGACTGGTTCGAACGCCATATATTCAAACGCGACCGTGTGGGTGTCGGGATCATGCTGATCATGGATATCCTGCTCATGGGACCGATCGGTATTACCATCTGGGCCATCCAGATGTTGTGGATTCCCTTCTTTGCCGCAGGCGTCATCAATGGTCTGGGGCATTACTGGGGATATCGGAACTATGCATCGGAAGACGATTCCACCAATATCCTCCCCTGGGGTATCCTGATCGGTGGGGAGGAACTGCATAACAACCATCACACTTTTGGTAGTGCTGCTAAGCTGTCATCCAAGTGGTGGGAGTTCGATATTGGTTGGTTTTACATTCGTACGCTTTCATTGTTGGGGCTGGCCAAGGTCAGAAAGCTTCCGCCCAAACCGGCGCTTCAGTCTGACAAGACCCAGTTTGATATGGACTCCCTCAAGGCTGTATTCGTGAACCGTTTTTATGTGATGTCCTCATTTCGCAAGATGGTCATGGCCCATGTTCATCGTGATGTCCTGAAAAGGGCAGAAAGCAGGCAGGATCGTTCATTGCTCAAGCGTTGCAGAAAGTTTTTTCTTGGTGAAAAGGCCGTTGAGCATGGTCAAGAGGTGCCTTCTTGGTTGAACCAGCTTTTTGAACGCTATACGGAACTCAAGCTGGTCTATCAGTTCAGGCAACGCTTGCATGCCTTGTGTTCCAGTCATAATATGAATCAGGAAAATCTCTTGCAGGAATTCAAGCAGTGGTGTCTGCAGGCAGAGCAGACAGGTGTTCGTGCATTGAAAGATTTTTCACTTAGATTGCGTCAATACAGCATGGCTGTCGACTGATACCAAGGTTTCACAATTGCAGATAAAAAAGCCGCCAGACAAGGCGGCTTTTTTTCAGGAAAGGCTACAACCTCGGACCTGTTGTCACAATGCTGGGAGCTGGTGACAAGGATCAGATTTTTCAGACAGAGGTGGGTCGATCGGGATAGGTGGTTGATACCCGGGTCAAGGGTTATGCAGACCAATAATAGATTGCTTTTGTCTATTTTCAGTCAGTGTAGTGTCCAGTCGGCTGATGATGCAGCCTTGTGCATCACTTCTGTCAGGCACTCCGCACCTTCAAAAAGGCAACCAAACTGTTTGTTTCGAGTGATTTTTCTGCCCGATAGCGGGGCACGTTATCTGTATTTGAGATAGGCTTCGAGAGAGTACTGATTCAGGTTTTCACGATGGAGGGGTCAGAATCAGTATTCGTTCGGGTATCGAAGAGCCGGTCGGTATTTTCATAACATATTGGGACGATGAATTCCCGTGCAGGATATTTGGCAGCAGAGACTGGTAGATGGTGATACTGGAAATATGGGTTTCCGGGATGGATAGAAAAGGCAGGGGATGGGTAATCATGTAATCACTGATGTTTCCAACCCACAGTGGCAGAAGCGTTCCGTCAGATGTCAGTATCCTGATATGGCTGGGCCAAAGTCGAACCACAAATTGACGGTCTTTTATAGATCTGATCAGTGACAGGGATTCATATTGACCATCATGCGCCCGTGGCGGCAACGGAACCTGGTCACTTTTGGAGCTGAGCCAATACAGCAGGTTGGTGGGGGTAACAGGAAGAAGAGGCTTCCAGCCCATCGAGGACAGTTGTTCCGAAATGTCGGGTAGTCTTCCTGCCCATTGAAGATAGAGTTTTTCATGATCCTGGTTGCCGACATCGATACGTTGATCAGGTACTTCCTGCCAGCTGCGGTTGAGCCAATCATTGATGCTGAAGGTTGTTACCGACTGTTCAGGAGTGGTGATGAGGGCAAGACTGGTCTTCCAGTGAGATTGCAGGTAGACAATATTCGAGGTAATCCAACTGAGAATGAAAACGGTCAGCAGACCCCTGATAGGCAGGGGGGTAACAAGGTGGGTTCGGTAGGCTGTTCCAATCAATACCAGCCAGGCGAGTCCGAACCCTACTCCACCGAGAATGGCCAATATCCCGGCCAGGCCCAGATACAATCTTGCAATCATTGCAACAACGAACCAAAAAGTCAGCAGGGAGTAGGGAATCCAACGGTGATTGACCTTCAAGGCATGGGTAACTACAACTGCAAAGAACCCGAGGATGGAAAACATGACAGTAATTTCACTGGCAGGTTGGCTCAAATTGATTTGCCTTAGGTGGATACCCAGAAACTCTGTTGCGATGAGCCAGCGCAGACTTACAGCCAGCAGCAGGCCAAACCCTATGGCCGCGACCCAGTGAGCGAGTGGTAACCAGTATTTTTTCCAGGCCATCCAGGCTGCGATGGTGGCAAATACTGTCAGGTGAACAAACGGGCTGCTGAGATCATAAATCAACAGCATGAAGGTATCTGTTGCTGGAATCTTGAGCTGTAACAGGATCTGATGAACCTGTTCATTGATTTGAGTGAGGCGCTGGCTGCCAACAAACTGTATCAGCAGAAGCAATCCTCCCCAGGAAAGTATCAGGAACAGAATGGCCCAGGTCAGAATTCCCCGGATCTCCGGATGGTCCGGATCAATGATGGCACTGACCTGTTTACCGAGATAACGATGATGTTGCCCCCAGTTCCTGATTTTTGCCTGGATGGGTTGAGCACAGGTATGCAGCAATCGCACGGTCTTTCTGCAAAACCATTGCAGACCCCAGAAAAAGGCAATGATGGAAAGTATCAGGATCACAAGGCGCATGGCAACCTCGGAGGCCAGGTTGAGGGAGGCGCCAAATGCGGCACCTGGCAATACATAGGCCGGAGTCCACAATATTCCGGCAATGATGGATATGGATAGGAAACGAGGGGTAGGCATATTGAGAATACCGGCTACGGCAGGTACGACGGGTCGGATAGGACCAATGAAACGTGCCATGAATACCCCCTTGCCGCCGTGATTCTGGATAAAACGGCTGCCTTTTTCGATCAGCCCCGGGTATCGACTGAATGGCCACATTTCCAGCAGATGCTTCTGGTAATGTCGCCCGAGCCAGAAACTGAATACATCTCCTGCGATGGCCCCCAGAGACCCTGATATCAGCAGGCTGGAAAGAGAAATATGTCCGGTTGTGACCAGCGCTCCAAGGCCAAACATGATCACCGCACCGGGAATCAGAATGCCAATCAGGATCAATGACTCAAAAAAAGAAGTCATAAAGATCAGGCAGGCAGTCCAGGTCGGATGACTAGACATCCACTCCAGCATGACATGTAACAGTTCTGACATGATGTTGTTATGATTTCAGTTGTATCAGGGCAATGCCATGCTGGATAAAGAGAAGATTGTAGTTTTTGAAGTCCAAAAGGTGCTGTTGTCTTGTCAGAACAATATTGCCAGCAGTTGGAGGTGTGTGCAATGAAGGGCGTTGCCTATAAAAGCTGAAGCTGGGAGATTGGATACGCCAGACATGAACATCCCAGCCATTTTGCCTGGCCAGCAGGGCAGCCTGTTTGATCGGGCTCTGCTGAATAGTGGAAACAGCTGGCAGGATATAGTGATTGAGGGACCAGCTTTGCATGATGGCGATGATGATCAGGCCGTATACCTGGCGCATCTTTCTGTTCAGGCTGAAAAACAGGACCAGACCTGCGAAGATTGATTGAACAATGACATAGCCGTTGGTGAAAAGACCGGGCAGTTCCCCATAAGCCTGCAACACCTGTGGCTTGGCCTGTTGTAGATAATGATCGAGAATTGCAGGCAGAAAAGCCAGTACGATGAAGCTCGCAAAAGCAGGGATAAAAACCCAGGCGGGCAGCGCAGGCATGTGATTGGATAAGCGCTCGGTGCTTGACCCACGTCCGCACCTGGAAAGGGTGGATGCAATCAGAATAAATAGAGGAGTGTATCCATACACAATGTAATGTGGAAGTTTGGTTGATGAGATGCTGAACAGGAGAAAGACAAACAAGAACCAGATGATCAGAAAACGAAAGAGATCGTTATTCCAGTAATGGCGATAATCCTTCAAGGTCGAAAACAGTGCGGTGGAATACGGAAGCAGGCCAATCAGAATCACCGGGAGGTAGTACCACCAGGGACCGCTATGGGTTTCCATCGCCTGGCTAAAACGTCCCAGGTTGTGTTTGAAAAAAAAACCGACGACAAAATCGAATCCGTCACGTTGGTATTCGGCGATATACCACGGCATGGCGATCAGCAGAAAAATAAGCAGACCGATTGGATTCAGCCATGCCCTGAGCCAGGTGCGCAGGGGTATTGATTGCTGGGAGGAAAGGGTATACAGGAATGTAATGCCAGCAGGAAGAACGACAGCAACCGGTCCCTTGGTCAAAAAACCCAGAGACATGAACAGGAATGCCAGATAGAGATATTTTCGAGAAGAATGCCTGAGGTACAGGTACCAGCTGAACAGGGCAGCGCACAGAAAAAGATTCAACAGGGTGTCAGCGGTGGCGGCCTTTCCCAATACACTGATTTCCATGCAGGTGGTCAGGATCAATGCAGCTACAGGTCCCTTGGAGGCATGACCGACACGGAACAGGAAAGCCCATACCAACAGAGCCCAGCCACACGTGGCCAGGGCCGCAGGTAATCGGGCCGCAAACTCGTTGATCCCGAAAAGGGCTAGAGACGCACTTTGTAGCCAGTAAATCAGGATCGGTTTGTCAAAACGGGGTGCCTGATCCAGACGTGGGGATATAAAATCACCGCTAACCAGCATTTCCCGGCTGGCCTCACTGAATGCGCCTTCATCGACATCAAAAAGTGGATAATGAATGCTGTGGAATAATCCGATGTAGAGGCTGAGAATCAGCAGGCACAGACCGATTTTCGGCATGAAAGAGGATGAATAGAGCGAAGATTTCGGCATTTTGAGCTGACAGTTCGGGTTTTTTTTTGATAGCATAGCAAGTATA
>RFGN01000444.1 GCA_003696645.1 Gammaproteobacteria bacterium
CAGACCAACAGAAATACCCTTTTATGGCAGGATCCATCAGTAGATGGCATAAAGACCGGCCACACCGAATCGGCTGGATATTGTCTGGTCGCTTCTGCAGAAAAGGAGGCCATGCGTCTGGTCAGCGTGGTCATGGGGGCAAAGAGCATGAAGGCCAGGATACGAGAGACCCAGAAATTGTTGAACTACGGGTTCCGTTTTTATCAAACGGATCTCATCTTTCCTGCCGGCAAACCGATACGTCAGGTCAAGGTTTGGAAGGGGGCAAAGGATCAGGTGTCACTGGGAGTCAAGCAGGATGTCTATGTCACCTTTCCCAGAAACCAGAAACAGTTTGTCTCGCAACGCTATTCCCTGCCCGATCGTTTTATTGCCCCTGTCACTCGTGGTCGATTCTATGGCATGGTGAATATCGATTTTAACGGTCAGCCGATTGCCAGCGCCCAACTTGAGGCGCTTGAGGAGATTCCGGAGGGTTCCTGGTTCAAGCTGTTACAGGATGAATTCTGGTTATTGTTTGAATAACTACAGAGAAGCCTGATGAGTCAAGTTTATCTCAATGGACAATTTCTGGATGATTCGGATGCAGTTGTTTCAGTACTGGACCGGGGTTTTATCTTTGGTGATGGCATCTATGAAGTCATTCCCGTCTATCATGGCAGCCTCTTCCGTATGGAACAGCATCTCGAGCGGCTTGAAAACAATCTGGCAGCGGTTCAGATCGAGAATCCCTATTCCAGAAGCGAATGGACAAAGCTGGCCAATCAACTTATTCTGAAGAATGAAGGCGTACAGGCAGCAGGGTTGTATCTGCAGCTTACCAGAGGCGTTGCCAGGCGGGATCATGCCTTCCCGGACAATACCACTCCTACTGTTTTCATGATGTTGCAGGCGGTGGATTCAGCGTCACTACAACGCCTGCGCAAGGGGATTCGGGCGATCACGCATCGCGATATTCGTTGGGAATGCTGTCATCTCAAGACGACCTCCCTTCTGCCCAATGTGCTGCTCAAACAATGGGCGATACAGGATGGGGCAGATGAGGTAATTCTATTTCGTGATGGTCATATCACTGAAGGATCGGCCAGCAATGTCTTTGCCGTGATCGATGGAACCCTGATGACACCACCCAAGAGCGAGCGACTTTTGCCTGGAATTACCCGGGATCTGATCCTCGAATTGGCACGTGAACATGACATACCCTGCCAGGAAACCGATATTCAGACAGAGCAGCTGATCTCTGCCGAAGAGATATGGATCAGCAGTTCGACACGCGAACTGGTTCCGATCATTGAACTTGATGGTTCTCCAGTGGGCAAAGGCATGCCAGGAAAACTCTGGGAAAGGATGTTTTCGCTCTACCAGCAGTTCAAGTCCGATTTCAAGGGCTGAAGATTACCAACTTTTCCGCCCATGCATCCTCTACTCTGTCGGTTTCTTGGTCAGGATCAGGCGTATGAACCCATCATGGAGGCCATGAAAAGGTTTACGGAAGACCGAAAACCGGGTCAAATTGATGAGATATGGTTTCTTGAACATCAACCCGTTTATACGCTCGGACGTGCAGGAGAAGCACGGCATATCCTGTCAAGAGACGAAACACCAATCATTGCCTCCAATCGTGGTGGACAGGTTACCTGGCATGGCCCCGGGCAGCTCGTGGCCTATACCCTGTTCGATCTAGAACGTCTTGGAATGTCAGTCAGGATGTTTGTGTCTGCATTGGAGCAAACGGTGATTGATCTCCTGCAGCATTACGGCATCCATGGCAGTGGAAATCCCAAGGCTCCTGGCGTCTATGTAGAGGGTGCCAAGATCGCTTCTATTGGTCTGAGAATACGCAGACAATACAGCTACCATGGTATCAGCCTGAATGTCTGCAATGATCTTGACCCGTTCCATCATATCAATCCCTGCGGTTATCCCGGTTTAGAGGTAACCCGCCTGTCCAGACTGGTATCGGGGATAGAGTTGATTGATGTCCGCAAGCAGTGGATTCAGGTCTTTGAATCCCGGTTTGGATTCAGTTCC
>RFGN01000445.1 GCA_003696645.1 Gammaproteobacteria bacterium
ATTCTCATCTATATACGGCATTCCATCTGAATTCACGGGTTGCTCAATTACTACAAAATCTTCAATAAAATTTATATTTTTCGTTATTTATCATTCACTTATATGGTAGTTTTTTTTCGACATGGTGTATGGCTGTTTTGTCTGGGGAGGGCATTGTCCTCGAGAGGTGTTGAAAATGCACCCATACAGGTGAAAATCAACACCTGTTCGCATGAATCTTGCCAGAAGGAGGTGCTGCCCTATTCCATGCCCAGTTTGCGCAGGCGATAGCGCAGGGCATTGAGACTGATGCCGAGTCGCTTGGCAGCGGCCGTCTTGTTGTAGTGGGCCTCTTCCAGGACCTGTGTGATCAGGCGACGTTCGGTATCCTCAAGATAGTCTTCCAGTGGCGGCATCCTGTCGGAACCCGGCGTCGGATTGGCCTTGATCGCGGTGGTTTCGGCCGCTTGGGCTGTTACCGGGGAGGTGTCATGAATGCCATCCTGATCTGGCAAAAGAAGATCAGCAGCCGTAATTCTGGCACCTTCGGACATGGCCAGCGCACGTTCAAGGATATTTTCCAGTTCACGGACATTGCCGGGAAAGTCATAGCCCTGCAAGGCCCTGATGGCCGAAGCCTCCAGAACCGGAACCGCCATGCCCTGCTGCTCAGCCAGTCGCTCAAGCAAGGATTCGGCAAGCAGGGGGATATCTTCCCGACGATCCCTCAGGCTGGGCAGATCCAGTTCAATCACATTCAGTCGATAATACAGGTCCTGACGAAAACTGCCTTCCTGTACCATCTGCTGCAGATCCTTGTGACTGGCACTGAGAATGCGGACATCGACAGGGACTTCTTCCTCCGACCCCACGGCACGGACCGACTTCTCCTGGATGACACGCAGGAGCTTGACCTGCATGGACAATGGCAGGTCGGCAATCTCGTCAAGAAACAGTGTGCCTCCCTGGGCGGCCAGAAACAGTCCCTTCTTGTCCGAGACTGCACCGGTGAAACTGCCTTTCTTGTGCCCGAAGAATTCACTCTCCATCAATGCCTCGGGGATCGCTCCACAATTGACCGGGATAAATGGCGCCTCTGCACGCGATCCATTGAGATGAATCATCTTTGCAGCCAGCTCCTTGCCGGTCCCCGATTCACCGTGGATATAGACCGGTGCCTGATTGCGGGCCAGTTTCATGATCATGGAGCGTGCCTGCTGCATGGCTGGAGAATTACCAATCATCAGGGATGCGGACGGCTCCGTCCTTGGAGATCCCTTATTAACTGAACGAGGCTCCGACAAGCGCAGCGCAGCACGGACCATATTGCGCAACTGATTCAGATCCACCGGTTTGGTCAGAAAGTCAAAGGCACCCGCCTTGAGTGTCTCGATGGCCATGTCCATGTTGCCATGCGCCGTAATGACGGCAACAGGTATCATGGGATAATTTTTCTGCAGATACCGTACCAGCTCAATCCCCTCTCCATCTGGCAATCGCATGTCGCTGAGACAGAGGTGGTAGGCATTTTGACCCAGGTAGTCCCTGGCTTCCTGAAGGGACCCTGCGGCGTCGGATTCCAGATGCATGCGCTCCAGGGTCAATTGCAGCAGTTCACAGATATCGGGTTCGTCATCTACAACGAGGATACGTGGTTTCATTGCTCAACTCTCCTTACAGGGTGTTCAGACCGTTCAGCAAGTCATCCTGAATGTCATTGATATCCTCAAGACCCACGGAAATGCGCAGCAATCCCTGTGTGATACCTGCCATCTGGCGTTCTTCCTCGGTCAGACGGCCATGGGTGGTGGAGGCCGGATGGGTCAGGGTGGTCTTTGCGTCACCCAGATTGGCCGTGATGGAGATGAAACGGGTGGCATTGATTACCTTCCAGGCGGCCTCCTGCCCACCTTTCACCTCAAAGGATACAATCCCTCCAAAGCGTTTCTGTTGACGACTGGCCAGTTCATGTTGGGGATGGGTATCCAGACCTGTATAGATCACCCGCTTGATACCGGCCTGATGTTGCAGCCAGTCCGCCAGTCTTTCCGCGTTGTCGCAGTGGGCCTGCATGCGGATATCCAGGGTCTCCAGTCCATGCAGGAATATCCAGGCATTGAAGGGACTCATGCTGGGCCCGGCCGTTCGCACGAACCCATACACAGACTGGTACAATCCCTCATCTCTGC
>RFGN01000446.1 GCA_003696645.1 Gammaproteobacteria bacterium
CGCGAACTGCTGATCGCTTAACTCGTAGCGTCGGGCCATTGTCGTGCTGCTTGGTGATGGCCCAAACTACAAATCCCGATTTTTCAGACAAAGCCTAATCTTGATCTCTCCCTGCTTCCGAATCGGATCAATTTTCCAGTATTTTCGCTACCTGATGCTGGATTTGAGAGAGCAGTTCAACAAATCTTCTGACTGCTTCCGCATCATTTGATTGGAGCAATTCCTCTATCATTTTTACATATATTATAATGTAGCGGCATGCTGATTCTCGTTCTCCACGTAAAGAACCCGGGGCTTTTCCATCTACTAGAGAATGCACGTAACTAGAGAGTGAAACGCCCGCTTTTTTAGCTTTGGCTTTCCAGCGTCTTTTCGTTTCCGCACTGCAGTAGATCGTAACCGAGTCCCCTTTGGGTGTTTTCTTGCGTTTCATGGCCGTCACTTTTTTGGTTTATGATGTGGGGCCCACCCCCCTTCTCAACTACATGACGCAGGAGAGCGAAAAATCTCTAGTCGCCAGATTCACGTCACCCAAAGCAAGTATCTGAAATACAATATTTTACAAGTGATAATTTTTTTCCGAAACATTGCCTAGAGCATGACAACACGCTGAAGACGACACCCGGGGACACCCCATAATTGCACATGAGGTACGAATGCCAGAGTGACCCTCTTTGAAAGGTGACATCACCAGAGCCATCCGAATTAACTTCGCCGTTGAGAGGAGACAAGATGGGTCCAAAGCACGTATTGAAATGCTCGTCCCCTGGCGATGTCGTCATGCCCTATGGGCTACGCATCCACCAAATCAGCGAGATGACCGGGACCACCTGACAGAGAAGAAAACGATGCCTTTCTCGAGCAGATATGCGCACCTGAGCCCGCCAAACATTCATGCATCCGCCCCGGCCAACAATAAAAAAGGGCCCCCTCCGGTTGTGGAAGGGGCCCCGCATGAAGAAGCGGATGACTTCGAGATCAGGGATCAGGCGGATACGTCAACACGGCCGTA
>RFGN01000447.1 GCA_003696645.1 Gammaproteobacteria bacterium
CGACCAGGCCCGGTTGTCGCTGTCATCCAAACCAACGTGCCACAGAACAACAAGCTGCGTCGAACTGTTGAGCAGGACCTGAAGGATTTTTCGCGGATGGTGGAACTGACGGTTCAAACCTGCGAAGAGGAACCTCAGCTAGACCTTGTCGTTTGGCCGGAAACCATGGTGCCTGCTGCGTTGAATCCCACAGCCATCGAGTTCTTTACAGGTGTGCAGAGTTATTACAGTGGCGAGGAAACCTACCACGAAGCCATCCGCAACCTGGCACTTCAGATGCATACCCACTTGCTGGTCGGGGCCCCCGCGTATGAAGGTTTTGTGCAGGAAACATTTGCCGATGGATCGGTTGGTCCCATTCCGCTGCCTCGATATAACTCCGTCTATCTGTATTACCCCGATGGCGAGCAAGCACCAGTCCGTTATGACAAGATCCATCGAGTGCCATTTGGTGAATACATTCCTTGGGTCGGATCAGTTCCGGCTATGAAAAACCTGTTTATTCGGTGGTTCACGCCTTATTCACGGGATTATTCACTAGCTGCTGGGGAATCGCTTTCCGTGTTTGATATTCCGGTGTTTGCGGGCCGGGATGAAGGTCATTCCGAAACTCCCGAAGTGGTACGTGTCGTCACGCCCATCTGCTACGAGGATGCCGTAGCGAGAGATGTCCGGCGTCTGGTTTATGAGGGTACCGGCCACAAACGCGCCGACCTGATCGTGAATCTGACCAACAGTGCATGGTATCCCGGCTACTCCCAACAGCCGCAGCATCTTCAGATCGCCAGCCTCCGCTGTGTGGAAAACCGGGTTCCCATGGCTCGGAGTGTGAACGGAGGAATCAGCGGATTTATCGACTCACTAGGCCGGGTACAGAAAACTATAGAAGTGAACGGCAGACGGCAATGGGTCGAGGGCCATGCTACTGATACTGTGTCGCTGGACTCGCGCCGTTCTCTGTACGGATTGCTGGGGGACCTGCCGGCAGGATTGTTAGCTCTGATCACGGCACTGTTGCTGTTATGGGGTAAACTGTCTTCTCGCAGGGTGTCATCCAGCTGATCCGTACTTTATTGCCTTACTACGGTGTGTATCGCGGAAGACCCTATTCACGACTGTATGCCGAATACCGACTTGCCAGGGAGCGATCCGATCATGGCTGACATTAAGCATTCCCGTACGTTCTGTTGTTTCTGGGCAGGAATTTACCTGTTTATCGTCTTAGCGATGACCAGTTCCATCCAGGCCTTGGCGGCTTCGGAAACCGAGTCACCCGTGGTGCGTTCTTTGGGTGAGATGCGGGACGATGCCATTCGAATCGTCCAAGTCTTGTCACGCGACAAAGATCCA
>RFGN01000058.1 GCA_003696645.1 Gammaproteobacteria bacterium
AAACCATCATAAAATGAAAACAATCACCATTCTTCAACTCGCGCTGGCGCTCAGTTTTTTGCCGGCCCTGCTTTTTTCGCAAACCACGGTTTGCAACGAAGTCCACTCCGAACCCGTGAATTACTACGCTGAATTTGCCGACCTCATGCACCGGGAGGCAGATGCCGGAATTGTTTCGGCGCAAGCGACTTCAGTGGACCGCTTCAAGACGTACGTCCTTTACCGGGAAACCACGAATGGCCTGCCGGAAGGTTTCAGCGGCTTTTCCGAGAGACTGGAAATGCAGTCTGTCAGCAATGTTGAATTCGCCTTCGGGCAATGGATCTCCGGCCAGATCACCGGCGGGAATCAGCCCCTGAAAACATGCAAAAACCGATGAGCTTCCCGGTGCGGGATGTTTTGTGTGCCCATCTGGCAACAATCAAAAATCAAAACCATGCAAGCAAAGTCATTTAAAGGCAAGTCCGTCCCGGAGCTGAAATCAGCCCTGGCCAAAACCATTTCGGAAGACTTCCAGCCGACCCTGGCCATCGTTTTCAGTTCCAAGAGCAAGACCTGGAAGGCATTGGCAGAGCCCTGGATGCGGAAGATATCGCCTTGTTCGGCTGTACCACCAATGGCGAGTTCATTGACGAAGAACCAGAGACTGGTTCCTGGGCCATGCTACTGTTGGATATCAACCCTGACCATTTTGAAATCTACCTGGAGGAATACCCTAAACAAAACTATCGGGAGGTGGCTAAATCCATTGCCAAGAAAGCCAAAGCCAAATTTGACCAACCTGCCTTCCTTGTGGCCCTTAGCCATGCCGCCGTGGATGGAGAGCAGATCCTGCAGGGTATTGTGGAGGTCACCGGTGAGGAAGTCAACGTCTTTGGCGGTGGGGCAGGGGATGATTATTCCTTTACGGAATCAAGGGTTTTTGTCAATGGAAAAATCAGCCTCAACGGAATGGCCTGCATCGTGCTGGATGAATCCAGGGTGGAAGTACAGGGCATCGCCACTTGCGGTTGGAAAGCTGTAGGTACCGAAAAAATAGTCACGAAAAGCATCGGCAACCACGTCTATACCATTGACGATATACCTGCCCTGGACATCACTGCAAAATACGGCGGGCTGGAAAACTTGACACCAAATAACAAGAACCTCTTGATTGAACTGGCCGCCGGTTTACCCCTCCAATTGCAGCGGGAAAAAGGCGATCCGGTGATGCGCCCCGGACTGGTAGTGGACTGGAACGACCGCTCCTTTTATACCAGTGGTGCCGTTCCTCAAGGCTCCAAAGTGCGCTTCTCCATTCCACCAGATTGGAACGTGATGGACAAAGTGGTGAAAGGTGTCGAGCAGTTGAAGGCGACTGCTATGCCGGAAGCAGATGCCTTGGTTGTCTTCAGTTGTGCCGGAAGAATCCTATCCCTGGGGCCCTTGATGTCGGAGGAACTGGAAGGCATTAATAATGTGTGGAAGGTGCCGATGGCCGGCATGTTCAGCAATGCCGAACTGGGTCGAGCCACAGGTGGGAGTTTGGAAATGCACAACCTGACGACTTGCTGTGTGGCCTTGAAAGAAAAATAAAGTTTGGCATTTCGGGGGCACTCAAAGTGACACCGTAATGAATCTTAAAATCATAAGCAATGCAAAAATTAACCGTCCTCTACGGACACCCCACCGACCCCGAAGCATTTGAAAAATACTACCGGGACCATCACATGCCCCTGGTGGCAAAAATGAAAGGGGTCGCCAAAGTCGAGCTCACCAAAATGCTGGGCGGCCCGGACGGCTCGCCGCCGGAATATTACCGGATGGCCGAGCTCTATTTTTCGGATGCTTCCCAAATGCAGGCAACCATGGGCTCGCCCGAAGGGCAGGCCACAGCCGCTGACCTGGCCAACTTTGCTACAGGTGGAGCAAAGGTGATTGTCGGAACGGTGGAATAGCAATAATTCAAACTATTTCCTCATGCAAGCAAAAACAATCAGCGGAAAAAACACGGCGGAAATTCGAGCTGCTCTGGCACAGTGCCTGTCCGACGGCTATGCCCCGACGCTGGCCATCGTGTTCATGTCCTACACCCATGACATCGCAGCCATCACCGCCTTGTTCCATGAGCAGGGCATGCAGGTCTTTGGCGCCACCTCTTCCGGTGAATTCATTGACAAGGACATCCTGGAAGGTGGCATCGTCGTGATGCTGCTCGACATGAACCCCAACTACTTCAAGCTGGCTTTTCTCGATACGAAGGAAGAGGGCGATTTTAAAACAGCAAAAACACTTGGTGCGCTTGGCGCTGAGACCTTTTCAAATCCTGCCTTCATCATCGCTTCCGGCTGGGTCAATGACATCGACGGCGAGGCCATTATTGCAGGTATTGAAGCTGGATTCGGCGCCGGCGCCACCATTTTCGGTGGCATGGCGGGAGATGACCTGACGCTCACCGGACCTATGGTTTTCACCTTGGAAAATCAAAGCGCCACAGGGCTTCTGGCGCTGATGGTGGACCAGGACAAAGTGGACGTAGCAGGAGTTGCCACTTGCGGTTGGAAACCCATCGGCATCCACAAAACCATCACCAAAAGCAAGGGCAATGTCGTCTATACCATTGACGAAAAACCCGCCCTGGACACCGTCATGAAATACCTGGGGCTGAGCCTCAGCGATGAACCGCTGAACAATACCGTGTTCAATTTGGGGGCATATTACCCACTGCAATTGGAAAGGGAAAACGCGCCCGCCGTCATGCGCACGGCCATGCTGGGCAATACCGAAGACCGCTCACTGGTCTGCGCCGGTCATATTCCGCAGGGCTCCAAAGTGCGCTTTTCCCTGCCCCCTGATTTTGATGTGATTGATACGGTCATTCAGGACTGTGTGGAAGTGCGGGAAAATGAACTTCGGGATGCGGATGCCCTCATCATGTTTTCCTGCGTCAGCAGGTATTTGTCCTTCGGGGTCATGACAAGTGAAGAAATTGAACGGGTACGGGATGTCTGGAAAGCGCCGATGGTAGGATTTTTCACCTACGGAGAATACGGGAAAGCAAAAGGGGGTAAACACGAATTCCACAACAACACTTGCTGTGTGCTCACTTTAAAAGAGAAAAATTAAACCAGATGAAAGCAAAATCCATAAAAGGAAAATCAACAGAAGCAATTAAGTCGGCATTGCAGCAGAGCATGGCTGATGGATTTAAGCCGAGCCTGGCCATTGTGTTCATTTCCATCAAACAAGACAGGGAGGCTATTTGCAAATTGCTCGACGAGAAGGGCATACAAATATTTGGAGCTACCACCTCGGGTGAATTCATCGATGGCGAGGTTGAAGGAGGTAGTACTGCAATAATGCTGCTCGACATGAATCCGGCTTATTTTAAAGTGGAATTTCTTGAAACAAGCAATCAGACTGCTTTAGAAGATGCAAAGAAATTGGGAGTCAGGGGAAAAGAAATTTTTGCCAACCCTTCTTTTTTAATAACAACTGGTGGAGTTTTCATAGATGGTGAACATATCATAGAAGGTATCATCCAGGGCTTTGGTAAATCTGCCTCACCGTCAGGCAATGAAGTGACCATTTTTGGAGGAATGGCGGGAGATGATTTGCTGGCTGAAAAGCCACTTGTTTTTACAAATGGTAAAAGCAGGGACAATGCGATTTTGGCACTCATCATAGATGAAGATGAAGTAGATGTCAAAGGCATAGCCACGTGTGGTTGGAAAGCGGTCGGAACTTCCAAAACAGTTACCAAAAGTGAAGGAAATATCGTGTACACCATCGACGACAAACCAGCATTGGACGTGTTAATGAAATACCTGGGCGTTGAGGTGGAATTAGACGAAAACAAGGATGTTGTGCCGTTTCTGAATTCCTGGTATTATCCCTTGCAGTTGGAGCGAGACAATGGAGACACCGTCATACGTGCAACCCGGTTTGCCAACCGTATAGAACGTTCACTAATTTGTACCGGAAGTGTGCTTCAAGGTTCACAGATCAAGTTTTCGCTGCCACCGGATTTCGATTCCATTGAAACGGTCGTTGCAGAATGTGAGACCATCAGGGATGACACAAAGCAGCAGGCCGATGCACTGGTTATGTTTTCTTGTGTGAGCAGGCATTTGTCATTTGGTGCTTTAATAAAAGAAGAAATCGATCAGGTGCAAAAAATATGGAATGCGCCAATGGTAGGATTTTTCACCTACGGCGAATATGGAAGATCTAAGATCGGCAACAATGAATTTCATAACAATGCCTGCTGTGTGGTGGCATTGAGAGAAAAAAATCAATCCAGATGAAGGCACTGACAATAAAAGGCAATACGCCTGCTGAAATACTGGCAGCGTTTGATAAAAGCACAAGTGACGGATTCAAGCCAACGCTTGCTATTGTCACCTTGACCAATACTGAAAATGTAGAAGCCTTACAGTCGTTATTTGGTAAAAAAGGCATTGCTGTTTTCGGGATAACCACTGCCCAGAAATTTACGGAACAGGGGATAGAACCTGATGATATCGTAGCAATGCTCTTGGATATGGATCCGGAACATTTCAGCATTGTTTTAAACGAATATGGAGAGCTGTCTGCTTATGAGGCTGGACACCGGACAGGACTTGCAGGAACAGACTTGTTTGCAAATCCCGGCTTCATCATTTCACCGGTAGATTTCAGAATGTCCGGCGATGAGTTGATCAGGGGATTATCGGATGCAGCAGGCATGGAAGGTAATATTGTGGGAGGTGTGTCTGGAAACCCTGATGATTTTTCAGGTATTATCTTCACCAATGCCTCATCCAGTGAAGGGGGGGTGCTTGCACTCATTGTTGACCAGGACGAAATATTGATAAAAGGCCTGGCTGTTTCAGGTTGGAAGCCGGTGGGAACCACCAAA
>RFGN01000448.1 GCA_003696645.1 Gammaproteobacteria bacterium
TAATATGGCAGCGGTCATTACTCTCGGTGTGCTGGCACTGGTATTCGGCCTGTTGCTGGGCTACGCCTCTGTCCGTTTCAGGGTAGAAGGCGACCCCATTGTTGACAAGATTGATCACCTGTTACCACAGACACAATGCGGTCAGTGTGGTTTTCCCGGATGCCGCCCCTATGCAGAAGCCATTGCCACTGGCAATGCAGAGATCAATCAATGTCCTCCCGGTGGAGAGGATACTATCCTGGCACTAGCGGATCTCCTTGGCAAGGAACCTCTCCCGCTCAGTGAAGAACATGGTGTCGAGAAAACGGAACCCATGGTGGCCCTGATTGATGAAAAGACCTGTATTGGCTGTACCCTTTGCATCCAGGCCTGCCCGGTTGATGCCATCCTTGGGGCATCGAAACAGATGCATACCGTCATAGCGGAAGAATGTACCGGCTGTGAACTGTGCATTGAACCCTGTCCAGTAGACTGCATCTCCATGGTACCTGTTAAAAAGGATCTGCAATCCTGGAAATGGAATCAGCCTGATCAACCGTTGCTGGCAAAGGCCTCTACATGATGAAAATCTGGTCTTTTCCCGGTGGCGTACATCCTCCTCAACACAAGGAGGAGTCCAACAGCAGGCCAATCGCTCCTGCAGGTATCCCGACACAGATCATATTGCCGGTTCACCAACACATCGGGCAATCTGCCGTACCGATTGTCGAGGTGGGTGATACGGTACTGAAAGGGCAGATGATCGCCAAAGCCGAGGGATTTGTCAGTGCTCCTTTGCATGCGTCTACATCCGGCAAGGTCATTGCTATCGAACCTCGACCAGTCCCGCACCCATCGGGCATGCGTGCCATGTGTGTGGTTATCGAGCCTGATAACAAGGAAACCTGGGCAAGACTGAACAAGATCGACGACTACCGCAGCCTGGATCCCAGTGCATTACGTAACATCATTCGTCAGGCAGGCATCGTCGGCCTTGGAGGGGCTGGCTTTCCGACCTTTATCAAATTGAATCCCGGACCGGAAAAATGTGTCGAAACCTTGATCATCAATGGTGTCGAATGTGAACCCTATATCACCTGTGATGATCTGCTGATGAGAACGCGGGCCGAAGAGGTCATTGCCGGGACAGAGATCATCCAGTTTGCCTTACAGGCCAAAAAGGCCATTATTGCAGTCGAGGACAACAAGCCCGAGGCCATCCATCACCTTGAAGAGGTACTTTCAGGGCGAACGGATATATCGGTTGCGGCCATACCAACACGTTATCCAGCCGGCAGTGAAAAACAACTGGTCAAGGCCCTGACTGGAAAAGAGGTTCCAAAAGACGGGCTGGCTATCCATGTTGGCGTGGTGGGCCAGAATGTCGCCACCGCACGAGCTGTCTACCGCGCTGTCATCCATGGTGAACCCTTGATATCCCGTATTGTCACTGTCACCGGCGATGCGGTGGGCAAACCTCAAAATTTTGAGGCTCTGATTGGAACACCGTTCACTCATCTTTTGCAACTTGCACAAACAGATACCGATGCCATGCAACGTCTGACCATGGGAGGACCCATGATGGGCTTTGCCGTGACCACGGCAGAGGTTCCTCTCATCAAGACCACCAACTGTATACTGGCACAGACCGCTGAAACCCTGCCCAAGCCTGAGCCGGCCATGCCTTGTATTCGTTGTGGTGCCTGTGCCGAAGCCTGTCCGGTTTCTCTCTTGCCTCAACAGCTTTACTGGTATTCGCGTGCCAACCAGTTTGACAAGGCACAGGAATACAACCTTTTTGATTGCATCGAATGTGGATGTTGTTCTTATGTCTGTCCAAGCCATATTCCGTTGGTCCAGTACTACCGCTATGCCAAGGGACAGATCTGGATCAAGGAACAGGAAAAGAAAAAATCAGATATTGCCAGGAAACGGCATGAAGCCAGGCTGGCCCGTCTGGAACGGGAGAAGGCGGAAAGAGAGGCCAAGAGAAACCGTAAAAAAGCTGCCATGCAACAAAAAAAGGCAGCCGATGCTGCACGCTCTGCTCGTGAAAAGGCCATGAAACTGAGAGAAAAGGCGCTTGAGAATGTCTCGTCTGTCACAGATACTACAAACCCAAAAGAACAATAAACCCACATGACCTTGAATGCCCCAACCTCTCCACATGACCACTCCAACAGCTCTGTCTCGGGGGTCATGCTGCAGGTTATCCTTGCTCTGCTACCGGCCGCTGCCACCTATACCTATTTCTTCGGCTGGGGGGTCCTTACCAACATTGTCTTGGCAATCCTTTTTTCCCTGATACTGGAGGCTGGCGTTCTCCGCATTCGCCAGCGTCCCGTTCGGCCCTATCTGTTAGATGGTAGTGCTATTGTCACTGCCATGCTATTGGCCTTTGCCATTCCGCCGTATTCACCATGGTGGTTATTGCTA
>RFGN01000059.1 GCA_003696645.1 Gammaproteobacteria bacterium
CAGGATCGACTCGAGGTACTGCTGGTCCAGTTCGCCAATCTGTGGAGAAATGGTGAAAAGGTACAGATGTCAACCCGTAGTGGTCAATTTGTAACCCTTCAGGAACTCGTTGACGAAGTAGGTGTGGATGCGGCCCGATTCTTCTACATCATGCGCAAGAGCGACCAGCATCTTGATTTCGACCTGACCCTGGCGGCCTCGAAAAGCAATGAAAATCCGGTCTATTATATTCAGTATGCCCATGCACGAATCTGTTCTGTTTTTGAGCAACTTGCAGAACGAGGTCAAAGCTGGGACCAGGAGAACGGACTGCAACATCTTGTCTTGCTGACCGATCGCCATGAAAAGGCGTTGATCGAGTACCTTCAACAGTATCCAGAGACTGTTTTTCACGCCGCTGAACGCCTGGCACCCCATCTAGTCGCCAATTATCTCCGCGAATGCGCCCAACGATTTCACACCTACTACAATGCTCTCCCATTTATTGTCGATGACATCAATCTCAGGGATGCACGCCTGGCTCTCATCGCTGCCACCCGCCAGGTGATTCGGAATGGCCTGGCATTGCTTGCCATTTCTGCCCCCGACTCCATGTAGGATCATGCCCAAATTGGCAAAAAAAACCAGAACTGGGACACGTCATACCCCTTCAACCCGGCAGAAACCCGTTTCAAGACAGAAAAAAAAGAGGCCACCATCACCTGCTCCATGGCTGATGCTGGGCATGTGCCTGGGTGCATCCATCATGTATGCCGTGATGACTCTCAGTGCCATCCCGATTTTGAATCACACACATCAAAGTAAGGCGGACAGTACGGCTCAACAGGAAAAAGACCCCGTCGAAACCCATTTTGTCTTTGATTATCCTGACAAATTGACTGAAGAGATTCCGGTCTATGACTCGGAAATACCCGTTCCCGAATCGCAAGCCAGCACTTCCCCACCAAAGGTTCCGAACAAAACGGCCAACATAGAAAAATCCTACGCAGAAAAACCGATCAACATGGTCATACAGGTCGGTTCGTTCAAGAACTTTTCAGATGCTGACAAGATGAAGGCACGCCTTGCCATGTTGGGTATTGTGGCCGATATCCAGCGTGTATATCTCGACAGAAACAACCCCTGGTACCGGGTCAGAATCGAACGGATATCAAGTTTGAGGGATCTGGATACAATCAGAAAGCGATTGAAGAAAAACAGCATCAATCATTTTGTATTCAAGGTCGTTCGCTAGGCCATACCTCGACCTGCAATGGATGATCGAGCCATAATATCCTTTTTTCACCTTTCCTGCCAACCCATCCCCGTAATTCGAGCCAGTGATCCAGCCATTGGGAGGGAGAAAAGGAACTTTGAAAATAGGATTGGACTTTGCGTCTTGACAACCTGACCTGAAAGGAGCTGGACATATTCAGTCCTATCCACTTTCTGTTTTCGGTCACGGATACAACCCGACCTCTGACCCTATGAAATCCGCGACTGATCTTATCCCGGCCAACCACCTTCTGCCTGTTTTCTGGATAGGCCCATATCCCTATTCCGGCCTTCCTTGCCTGTCTCTCAAGCAAAAGGTAGGATTCGATCCTGCCGACATTGGGAGGGACAATATTGACATGACCCCAACCGGCTTTCAGGATAGCCGCATTGACATCCAACCCGTCATCACGAATCACATAGGCAAGGCGCCTCCGGTATCGGTCAAAACGTTCTTGATCATACTCAAGTCTGATACGATGATGGTCGAGAAGTTTTTTCAGATACCTTCTTGCTTCTTCAGCACCGGGTTGTCCGGGTTGTCGGCGTTTACCAATCTCCGGGGTATTGATGCCGATCAGTCGAATCTTCCATCCGTTTTTCAGATGGATGGTATCGCCATCAGGAATCCAGGCAATTTCATGGTCATGATCTTCCCGATACTCTTTCTGTACAGCTGCATCAGGCGCTGCCCCCCCTTGCTCATAGTGTCTGACACCATTCCTGTCTGTCCAGACATAAAGGCTTGCTGCAAACAAGGCAGCCATGCTGCTGCACAGCACAGAAAATAACAGCAGCCTTTTCAGCATCCGACTTTTTTCAGGAGAACACACCGGTAGAAAGGTAGCGATCGCCCCGATCACATGCAACCGTAACAATCACGGCCTGCTCCACCTCCTGGCATAGCTTCAACGCAGCGCAAACTGCTCCACCCGTAGATATCCCACAAAATATGCCTTCCTCTCTGGCCAGGGATTTTGCAGTCTCCTCCGCTTCCTGTTGGCTCATGTCAATGATCCGATCCACTCGTGATGGGTCGAATATTGCAGGAAGATACGCTTCTGGCCAGCGCCGAATGCCTGGAATGGCCGCATCTGGCAGTGGCTGAACCCCAACGATCTGGATATCCGGATTCTTCTCCTTGAAAAATCGTGAATTGCCCATGATGGTGCCTGTTGTTCCCATGGCGCTGACAAAATGAGTGATACGCCCGTAGGTATCTCGCCATATTTCGGGACCTGTCCCATGATAGTGCGCAGCAGGATTGTCCGGGTTTCCAAACTGATTCAACACCTTCCCCTGCCCCTTCGCCTCCATCTCTCTTGCCAAATCAATGGCCTGTTCCATGCTGCCTTCAGCCGGGACCAGGATCAATTCAGCCCCGTAGGCCTGCATGCTGGCCCGACGCTCGGCACTCATGTTGTCCGGCATGATCAGTATCATCCGATAGCCCTTGATGGCCGCTGCCATGGCCAACGCAATCCCGGTATTACCGCTGGTGGCCTCGATCAAGGTATCGCCAGGCCTGATTTCACCGCGCTTCTCGGCTTGAGTGATCATGTTCAGCGCGGGCCTATCCTTGACTGAACCCGCAGGATTGTTTCCTTCCAGCTTGACCAGAACCGTGTTGGTCGGGTGCGTAACCAAACGTTTCAAGCGGACAAGAGGGGTATTGCCAACACACTGCTCAATATCCATCCCCAGTTCATTCGACATATTCCTATCCTCAATCTGAAAGATTATCCTGATATCACCACGCGATTTCGTCCGCGATTCTTGGCCTTGTAGACACCATCATCTGCCCTTTTCATCACCTCGGCTGGCAAATCTTCACCGTTTCTCTCTGCCGCGCCAATACTGACGGTAAGTTGGATATGCTGCTTGCGACTGCGAGAGGCATCCTGATGACGGGATGCTGCGTTCTTGAAGAAACGAAAACTCTTGCCACGCAAGTTGAAGCTGGAGTGTTCAATCGATTCACGAATCGCCTCGAGCTGATGCTTGATCTGGTCCAGCTCCTTGCCAGGATAGACCAGCATGAATTCCTCGCCACCATATCGAAAGGCCCGACCTCCGCGTATGTTTTGAATGATTCTGGAAGCGGTAAAACGTAATACCTGATCGCCGACATCATGTCCATGTCTGTCATTGATACGCTTGAAATGGTCGATATCCAACATGGCGATAACATATCTTGAACCCAGAGACTTGACTGCCTCCTGCAAGGCGCGTCGGCTCGGCAAACGGGTCAATTCATCAAAATAGGCCAACCGGTAGCTTTCGAAAACCATATTACAGAGAAAAAACAACAAACCAACAGTAATAATGGTTGCAACAAAATTGACACTGTCATCTCCTGTCAGGGCAATGACCATCAATAACACCAGCAGAGCCATGCTGACATCCAGGGCAAGTCGTCTTACAAAGAGATATATGATCAGGTACAGCAGCAGGATCATCGTGACTCCAACCTCAATGGTCAGCATGTCAAGGTGGACAGAGTGCCGCAATCCCTCTCTCCATCCCTGTAAGACACCTGCAGTTGACAGAAAATCAGGAACAGTGAGATTGCTCAGACTCACGATGTAGAGTGCAAACCACTGCAGAACAATGACCAGCCACCATTTCATGGCAGCACGATTGATCACACTGTTATTGATAATCAAACTGAAACTGATCGCATTCACAGCCAGAAAAAACAGGCACAAAAAGCGAATATCCTGATGATTATGCAGATAGCCAGGTGTAAACGGAGACAGGCTATCCAGTAAACCCAGCATGATCGGCGAAAAATAGACCAGCAGGAAGAAGAACATCGGCTTTCGATACAACCAGGTCACAAACAGGGAAAGCCCGTAAATGGCTGACATCACATAGGGCATGTTCTTGTACAGAACCGTCGGAAGAGCAGACTTGATTTCAAACGGCCAGAAGAGAAAGCCCACCAAAACCGTCAGGGCCAGAAGGAAAGTAACCCAGAATCCCTGACTTCTCACGCTTTAACCAGCAGTTCTTTACGCTGACGATCCAGACGGCGATGAGAAAGCAGCAG
>RFGN01000449.1 GCA_003696645.1 Gammaproteobacteria bacterium
ACCTTGAACTTTCCATTGCCTGGCCTTGCAACCCTCCAAACTGTGGAGCTGTTCTGCTGATCGCGCATTTATGATGATCATCGGCTAGAATAACCACTCATCATCCGACAACGGGAAACACCCATGAATTTCTATCTCGCCATGCTGGTCGCTTTTACCCTCACCGCCGCACTGGTGACCCTGTGGGGCTGGCGTTCATTGGAAAAAACCCGCCAGCAACAGCAATGGCAAAAGGTGGAAGGGGTGATTACTGCAGCAAGCGTCACCTCTGAAGAAGACGACCTGTTGCCGGATATCCGTTTTGAGTACCATTACCAGGGCAAACGCTACGAAAAAACGCTGCAGTTCCCGGCAGGCACCACACCCATGCCCGATTTTGGCACGCACTATGTGAAGAAATATCCGCCGGGCCGGCAGGTCACCGTGTATGTCAATCCTGCCCAGCCCACCGAGGCAACCCTGGAACCGGACCGGGGTGGTGGCCTGCTTTTCTGGACCGGTCTGCTGATGCTGGCTATCGGTGTTGGCGCAATTTTTTTCAGCGGGTAAAGACGCAACGGCACTCCTCCATCCAGCAATGGGTTCCATCCAGTCAATTTATCGATACAGAGACAACAGGGACTCACCAGATGCGTGATATGCCATAGGCATCCATTTTGGTATCGCGACCGATGATTGCAAGAGACTCCACCTTGCTCTGACTGATCAAAAGCCGGTCAAACGGATCACGATGATGCCATGGCAGAGAAGCGACCCCCAGTGCATGGGTCGCCTGAATGTTCAACACATTCAGACCATTGATCTGCACCTGTGTATTGATGAGGGTAGCAAGTGGTTGCGTCAGAACCAGTTTTCCGAGGCTGGCCTTGATCACCATCTCCCAGATGCTGGCGGCGCTCAGATATAGCGTCGTATTCGTATCCTGCAACACCTCGGTGGCACGGGCACTCAGCTTTTCTTCCTGCGCAACCATCCAGATAAAGGTATGGGTATCGAGCAGTGCCCTCATGGCATATAGTCAGAAAAATCATCAAGTGAGGCGTCAAAGTCTTCTCTCATGCTGATACTGCCTTTGGCTACACCCAGCTGACGTGGTTTTTTCTGGTTCGATAGAGAGACCAACTTCACCACTGGCTGATTACCCTTGGCAATAATGACCTCCTCTCCGTTAAGGACTTCCTGGATCAGTTTGGACAGGTGAGTCTTGGCTTCATGAATATTGACTTGATGCATCTTTTCAGTCCGTTCCGAAAACTATTAGCTTAGTCTTTTGACTTAGTTATGTCAATCAATGAAAACGGATGTAGACAATGCTGTCCATTTAAGATCAGGCAGCGCGTCGACTGGACTGATTTCCATTCGCCTTTTTCTGATTACCGCGACTGGAAGGGCCACGATTTGCTGCCGTTGACTGCGAACGATTGTTATTTCGTGCCCTGTTTTTGTTCTGGTTACCCGATTTTCCGGTTTTGGCGCGTGATGGACGTTGAGGCTGTCGTTTCTTGAAGACCGGCTCCGCCTTGATTGTGGGATCAGGCTCAAAGCCTTCAATCACAACCCTGGGAATCTCCCGTTTGATGAGGCGCTCGATACCACGCAGAAAATCACGTTCATCGACGCAGACCAGGGAAATGGCTTCTCCGGCATGTCCGGCCCGACCCGTACGCCCGATACGGTGCACATAATCCTCTGGAACATTCGGCAGTTCATAGTTGATGACATGCGGAAGCTGATCAATATCCAGACCTCGCGCGGCAATATCGGTCGCGACCAGCACGCTTATGGACCCCTTCTTGAAATCGGCCAGGGCCCGTGTACGGGCACCCTGGCTCTTGTTGCCATGAATGGCAGCGGCCTTGATTCCCGATTTTTCCAGGACTGTGGTCAGCTTGTTGGCGCCATGCTTGGTACGGGTAAATACCAATACCTGACTCCAGTTATTCGAACCGATCAGCCAGGCGAGCAATTCTGCCTTGCGGGTACGATCAACCGGGTGAATGGTTTGCGTGACCGTTTCTACAGTCGTATTGCGGCGTGCCACCTCCACATACGCTGGATCATGCAACAGACCGGATGCCAACTGACGGATCTGGTCGGAAAAGGTCGCCGAGAACAGCAGGTTCTGTCGGCCGCCCCTGCCTTTGTCAGGGAGTAACGCAATGATCTTGCGGATATCCCGAATGAATCCCATATCCAGCATGCGGTCGGCCTCATCCAGGACCAAAGTCTCAACCCGCGACAGCGAAACGGCCTGCTGGTTGACCAGATCAAGCAACCTGCCTGGGGTTGCAATCAGTATATCCACACCACGATTCAATTTCTTGATCTGCGGGTTGATGTTGACCCCTCCAAATATGACTGCAGACTTCAGAGACAGGTATTTCCCGTAGAGGGTAACGCTTTCGCCGATCTGGGCGGCCAGTTCACGCGTTGGGGTAAGAATAAGCGCCCGCACAGGCGGCTTCTTCGAGCTGACTGAATGCGGCTGTGTACTGAGGCGATGCAAAAGAGGCAGTGTGAATCCGGCCGTTTTGCCAGTCCCGGTCTGTGCGCCGGCCATAATATCGCGACCCTCAAGAATCACCGGGATGGCCTGTGCCTGTACGGGGGTGGGGTGACGATAACCTTTTTCGGAAACTGCACGAACGATTTCGGTCGACAGACCGAGGTTTGAAAATGACATGATAAATACTCCTGAATAGCCTGCTCAGGAGTTCCTTTGGAAAATACCCTGAAACGGTCGAGGCAAAATTCGTAATGAAATAAAAAGAATCGAGTGGGTCAGATTGACTACTCTGATTGGAACGACGCAGACCGTGATGGCGTCGGTACGGCAGCAGTATAACAGGCTTATTCCAAAAAAACTGTTTTTTATAAGTTTTGCATCAATTCAGCCCTTCCTGTCACGACTGTTGCACGCAACAGGCAGGCATTTCTACCCCCCCCCCGATCAAGACAGACGGTCGCTTAAGAGGGATAACAGGCAAGAAGCCATTCTTGTCATCAATTTGTCATACAGGCATCATCATTCTTTCACAGTTGGCGATTAGCCTGAGTACATGATCAAGATACAACGTCATCAACATGATTATTTCCTGCAGACCTGGGAAGATGGCAAGGTCACCCTGCTTTCTGATTCAGGACTGTATCTGGACACCTTCAACAGTCTGGATGAGGCCATGTCTG
>RFGN01000450.1 GCA_003696645.1 Gammaproteobacteria bacterium
AAAATAGAGAGTACAGAAGATTTTATTGAAGAAACTAAGCCGAGTGAAATAATTAACCATATTATTTGGGTTCATAAGTGGGTGAAAAACCCTATCTGGTGATGTGCCTTAATTGATCGCATAAGGTTCAAGGAATTCTCGTCCAAGCAACTCTTTCGAAAATATTGTTAACCTTGGCAGGGATTACTGGTCTCTCATGGGTTATCGCTGACACATTCGACAAAAAAAGGTACTGCGTTGTCCGATTATGGTTTTCTGGATGGCCCCACCACAACGAGGGCAGGGTTGCCCCTCTCTTCCGTATACATTCAATTCCTGACTGAAATAACCGGGATTTCCGGAGCTTCCAACAAAATCCCGCAGGGTGGTTCCCCCTGCCTCAATGGCTGAGGTCAATACCTGCCGGATGGCCCCGGCCAGTTTCATATAGCGTTTCAGGGAAATTCTGCCAGCCGGGCGACGCGGATCAATTCCGGCCATGAACAGGGCCTCGCTGGCATAGATATTCCCCACACCAACCACAATGCGGCTGTTCATGATGAAATTTTTGACGGCCACCTTCCTCTTACGCGACCGCCTGAAAAGAAAGGCACCATCAAACTGTTCCGACAAAGGCTCTGGCCCCAATGGTTCAAGCAGAGGGTGATGTTGTGGGTCTGTAGCCCACAGTATCGCCCCAAAGCGCCTTGGATCACGATAGCGCAGACAGAGGTTGCCAAAATGGATATCGACATGATCATGAGGCTGCGGGGGTTGATGGGTTTCAAGGATTCGCAGGCTACCAGACATGCCGAGGTGGATCAGCAACACCCCGGGGTCGGCATGGAAAAGCAGATATTTTGCCCGACGACTGACTCGGTGAATAACCTGCCCCCTTAGCAGCTGGATCTTTTTCTCGGGAACTGACCAACGCAAACTGGCTTGTCGAATCGTTATTCGGGTAATCTTTTTTCCGGAAACCCAGGGTTCAAGGCCTCGCCGGGTTGTTTCGACTTCGGGAAGTTCAGGCATGTGAAGTTACAGACAAAACCATGGTCGGGTTATACAATAATGGCAACGATAACATAAACATAACAAACCAACAGGGATGAATATTTTCTTTATCGCCTCGGAGGCTACCCCTCTGGCAAAGACTGGCGGCCTTGCCGATGTGGTAGGCGCTTTGCCTCAGGCCTTTGGAAAACCTCACAAAACCACCGTGATCATGCCGTTCTATCGTGATCTGATCATGAAGAGCGGGCATGAAATCCATGCACTGAATCGAAGCGTGACCATCTGGATAGATGGCCACGAGCGTGTTTGTCCAATCCACCAAATCAAGATCAATCGTGTCACCTACTGGCTGGTCGAGCAGGATGACCTTTATAATCGTGAGGGATTGTATGGCCAACATGGCGGTGGCTATGCCGATAACCTGCTGAGATTTGTTCTATTTAACCGGGTCGCTCTGGAGCTGGCGGCAGCGGCCGAACAACCTGCAGACATCCTGCACTGCCATGACTGGCAGACAGGCATGATACCCTTGCTGTTGAAGACCCAGTACCGCCACCGCCCTGGTCTGGAACAGACCCGCGTGATCTTCAGCATCCATAACCTTGCCTACCAGGGTATTTTCCCGGCCGACTGGAATTACCGTCTGGGACTGCCTGTGGAATATTTTCACGCCGATGGCTACGAGTTTTACGGGCAGATCAATTGCATGAAGGCCGCCATTGTGGCCGCTGACGCGGTCAATACCGTCAGTCAGACCTATGCTCAGGAGATCCTGACACCTGAATATGGCTGTCATCTGGAAGGGTTTCTTGCTCAGCACAAGGACAAGCTTACCGGCATCACCAATGGCATTGATACCGATATCTGGAACCCGGAGCGGGACCCGTTCCTGGCCCAAAACTATTCAATCAGGCGGCCCAACAAGGGCAAGGCAGATTGCAAACAGGCCCTTCAGCGCCACTGTGGACTTGATATTCGTGCAGAGGCCCCAGTTCTGGGCATTGTCTCGCGATTGGCAGACCAGAAAGGCATTGACCTGATCATCCCGAATATCCAGCCCTGGCTTGGTGCGGGCTGTCAAATGGTGGTATTGGGATCAGGGGACCCCGCATATGAGAAGCAACTCAATCATCTGGCCGCAATCTATTCAAGGCATATGTATGTCTGCAATGATTTCGATGAACCTCTGGCTCATCAAATCTATGCAGGCTCTGATATGCTATTGATGCCTTCACGTTTCGAACCCTGTGGTCTGAGCCAGATGATCGCCATGCATTACGGCACCCTGCCAGTGGTGCGCGCAACAGGAGGATTGGCTGATACGGTTACAAACTATTTTCAATCCAGACAGGCTGGCACCGGATTCATGTTTAATGAGGCCACTCCGGAGGCGCTGGACAAGGTTCTCAGGCAGGCTGTTGGCCTTTTTCGTGAAAAACCCAGAGTCTGGTCACGATTGCGTAACAACGCCATGCGACAGGATGTCAGCTGGACCGCCTCGGCGCGATCCTACATCATGCTGTATAACCGCACCAGACTCAAGGCTCTCTGA
>RFGN01000451.1 GCA_003696645.1 Gammaproteobacteria bacterium
CTACACCTACCTGGCCGAATGCTACAACCAGAAAGGCGATCAGGTGAATTTTCAGAAGTACAGCAGGCTGAAGGAGGGGCTTGGGGGGAGGTGATAGCTCAATAGTAGGTGTGAGTGGCTGCAAGTGACGCTGCGCTGAACACTTGCAGGGACGGGGGTGTGTTAACAGTTGGAGGGATAGGGACACCTCCTCGAACGGGACGGGCGGAGGGCTTCATCTCATTTCCGGGTGCTTACTAAGCAACCCTGCTTTTTGAACTTCAACATGCGGGACGTAGTTTTGTAAAAAACATTTTGTCATGGAACAATTGACTATATCCAAGTTCAAAAAACTGCCTGCCGAGGTGCAACGGCAGGTGCTGGACTATATTGAATTCTTGCTTTTAAAATACCAATCCAGAGCTTCGGAAAAACGGGAAACACCAGAAATGGAAAATGGGGAAAAGCCATCCCCTGAAGAAGGCATGCCCGATCGCTTGAGAATCGCATTGAAGTACAAAGGAGATGCCCCTTATCCCGATGTCCCCATTTCAAAATATGATTGGTATGAACAATAGGATCTTCGTTGACAGCTCCATTTTGATAGAATACCGCAAGGGATCGAAAACAGACCTATGAGATTCTATCCTTTCTGATACTGACGCTGTGCCATGCCTGAACCAAACCGTAGTAAGCGAATACCTGTTTCATCATATGAGCCTATTTGGGGGGCAAATCCCCCATGCCAATCAAAGAGTCCGGGAAGGTTGAGACGGTACTTTTGGTAAAAAATCCGCTTCCTTTTTTGGAGTTGCTGGAATGGCTGCCAGATAGTCCTGAAATCCTTCCGCTCACTGTCCATTTCATGAAAAAACACAACCTGCTGCCCAATGATGCCATCATCCTGTCCACCTGTAAAAAATACGGCATCAGTGCATTGGCCAGCCACGACACCGATTTTTCCCGCCCCTGCCAGGCAGAAGACACCCACCTGTTGAGTACGGTGGAGGAATTTACCCGGTATAAAGCAAACCTCTCATCTTCCTGATTTACCTGAATAAACGAGTAAAACGATTTACTAACAGCCACAACCAACTTTTCATGCCTCAAAGCTTTTCCCCATCGGTCAGATCGATGTGTTTTCTGACAGTGGGCACGACATAGCAAAAGCTTGAGGGACACGACCTCATCCTGTTGCCGCTCTTCGCTGCCGGTGCAGCAATGACTGTGAATCGCTACCCCCTGCCCTATAAAAACCTTGGCGCCACCTACCTCCTCATGGGCGATATCGACAATGCCCTGAAATACCTCCACCAGGGCCTCCAATACGCC
>RFGN01000060.1 GCA_003696645.1 Gammaproteobacteria bacterium
AGGTTATCGTGGTCGAGTTCCCGGTAGCTCTCAAGCTCACCTTTGGAGTTTCGGGTTTTCACGTAGATCTTTCTCATCGGTTCTCTCCTTTATCCACTTAGCAAGATCAGTGCGGTAGTAGAAAGTCGGGCTCACTTCACCGTCCAGGTTGCAGAAGTGAATACGACCAGTGGGACTTTTCGGGTCTGCGTATGAGTAGTACTTCATAGAGACATCATAACCTATCAAAAAAGGATTGTCAATCCCGTTTACAGAGAAGCTAGAGACCGAAAACCTTAGGGCTAGAAAACGGTCCTAGTCCGCGGCGTCAAACCCACGTTAATAAAAAACGCCCCCCGCACATGCGCCGTGACATGCGAACATGAAACGACGCATGGCGTGGTCGGTGGTTATTGTTTCATCATCGCGAGAAGACGTTCATGCAATGATCGAATTCTTGCATGTTCGCGTGCAATTTCGATGACGCGTTTAACCGCAACGTCATGATCCATATTGTTTTCAAACGCGTTCGTCATCGTGTATGATATTTCATCGCACATTATGTCATCCGCGTTGTCGCACATCATGTCGATGGCATCAAACATGATTTCGATTTCGTCGTTTGTGAATGTCATCGTTTTCATGTCGTGTTCCTTTGTTGTCACGTTGTTTCGATGTGTCATAATCCTAATCCCGTTTACGGATTATGTCAACATCAATGTTGTATCAAATGACGATTCATTTTGATTGATGAATACCGTCTATGCAGCGACGTGACGATACCGCCCGTGTAGAGCGGTACCGTCTATGCAGCGATGTGACGTTACGACAACAATGCTTCGATTTTCGCCCGCGTTGTTTTATTGTCGGGGAACATATGCCTCACACCGTCCTTAAACAGGGGTTCCCACTGGTCAATGTTGCGACGAATACGCGACCTCAACGTCTTCGGATTGATGCCCCGCTCAGCGGCGAGCTCGACGGTCGTGAACGTGCCTGCGGGCTTCGCCTTCGTCGCCTTTGACGTGGCAGCGGCGGGTGCGCGCTTCGCCTTGCCGCGTTGTGCCTTTGTCGTCTTTTGTGCCTTTGACGTGGCAGCGGCGGCACGTTTGGTTTTGGTGGTGGTGGTCATATCGTGGGTCCTTTCGTTTATCCCGTTTCGGTACATATAGCATACCATTACGCCGGCGATATGTCAACATCCGATTGCAGATTTTTATGTATTCTTCTGTATACAGAGATTTCGGGTTGACATTAATCTGCAATCGTGGTACCCGCGCGCTCGGGCCTGACGCCTGCGGCCCTACCGTCTATGTAGAGCCCTACCGTCTATACAGACAGCCGTCTGGGCAGAGCTACGGCCCTACCGTTATGCGGCCGCGCGCGGGTATGGCTATGGCCCTCAGAGATTGCTTACAGATCAGCCCCCACAGGGTGATGCCGCCCCAGACAGTCATCTCTCAAACTCCTCCCGCACCATAGCCATCACGACCCGCTCATCCTTGCCTATGCCCATCGCATACGACTGAGCAGCAATCGTCCAATCCTCCACACCTTCCCGCTCCATCACGCTCACGATACCCTCCCGGTATTCAGCGACCTTCTCAGCCAGACTGATCAGAGCTAACAGGTCCTCGCAGCCGCTCCGGAACGACACCCACTTGTTCCGGGTATCATCATCCTCCGGCAACAGGGCCAACGCCCTCTTAGCATGTGCCATCATCTGCTTCAGAGCCCTGCGGTCATACTCCAGAGCCATTTCGAGTCCAACACGCATCAGATCAACCCCGCGGCATCAAACGCCCGATAGGCGTCACGGATTTGAAAGAAATGCACCAGGGGCTCCCTGCCCCAAGCACGTGCTACCGGTGCCGACAGGCAATGTCTCATGGCGTCGATTGCTTCGATTATCGAGGGCATGTCGTTTCTCTCCTTCATTCAACACAAATACAGGATACAAAATCAATTCGCCATCTGCAACACATTTTTTCTCGAATATGAATTTTTTTTTCTGTTTACAGTGGCAAGATTATGTGATAGAAAGACAAATCGTAACAACAAACATGAGACCACCGCATGATAACCCTCAAACACCTATGTCGGGAGTTCAATCTCGACCCGTACCCTCTACGGCAAAAGCTTCGCAAGGCCCTAAAGCACAAGCGTAACCAACGCTGGCAATGGTCAGAGGACGATCCTCAGTTGGCCGAAGCCCGCAAAATCGCAAAAGCACTGTCTATGCAGACAGAAGGAGAAAAATGATGGATACACCCGCTACTCTATACAGACAGTCCCATAGGGCTACCACCTTCGCCGAAGTGCCAATCAATTCCTGCTTTGAAAACAACGGCAATCTATGGATTAAGAAAACTACAAGAACTGCTGTTGGCCTCTGGCCAGCAATACTCCCGCGAATTGCCTACTTCAGCCAAAAGGAGAAATGCTATGCTTAAACCTCACGCCCCTTCATCCCCATCACGTCCACCCGTCGAGCACTTCTACTTCACAATCCGCGATGACCAAGGCCAAGAAGTCCGATTCTTTACCCATAGCTTCGGCGCCAAATATGCCGCCCACTACTGGATCACAACACTACTCGAACACCCGGCTACGCAGAATTGGCCTAACGAAAATACCATCACTCTCACAGCAACAAACGGCTACACCCTCACTATCAAGGGAAGCCATCTCGAAGATATGATCGAATACCAACCTACCAAGGAGGAACAATCATGGACTCCACCAGAACCAGACGCAACCCGGCTACGCAGACTCGTCACTTTCGAGATCCCAAGATCATCGACCTCCAAGCCGAGCGAACCCGCCGAAACTCCACCCACCAGACACAAGCCACCCACCAGACACAAGAGACAGAAACCAGCCCCAGAGGGCTACATTACCGTAGCCCAGATTGCCAACGAAATCAATCTGCCGCCCAACAAGGCCCGAAACATTCTCAGAAAAGCCAAGATCAAGAAGCCCAGCAACGGCTGGACGTTCAAGACGGACGACCCCATAGTCACTACGATCCGCGAACTCCTCGCCAAAGGCTAACAGACACTGCCATACTCGTTAGCTGCTACGCCTTTTTCGCACTCCAGTTCTACGCAGTGATCCGGCCCCTATTCAATTAGGGGTCGCGCGCGTATGTATATACTCACATTTTCAATAGTCTTATGACATTATTTAATGATATCAATAAGCTAACACTCTCAGTAGACGTATTCCCATTTTCAACGGGTATTCCCATTCCCACAGGATAAGCTAGTGTTTTCAATGACATAGCTCTTCCCATACGCAAAAACCTAGAAATCCGGAATCTAGAAATACGCTACTGTAGGGGTTAAGTCGTTGTTTTTACGTCAAATTCTCATAAGACTCTCACAAGTATATTTATTCGCGCGCGCGTGATAACATCGACTAGTGAAATCCCAAGGAGGCTACCATGCAAAAAAATCCCCTGCCGATCCTGGCAAAGCACTGTGGCGTGAGGATACCAGATGTCCGCTCCCATTTCCCGAGAGCATACCCCATCGAGCAGATACATGAAGCATTCCGTAAGCCCTACATCGACAAGCGTCTGTGGGCGAAGCTTCGGGATATCACGATGACTGAGTGGGGGCTCCACAACGATCATGCAGTTCGCAAGCAGCTATGGCAATGCTACTGGAACACAAAACCCCACGTCTTCCACGTGCTAGTCTGGCGATTGCGTAAAAGCGTAAAAGAACTCTCTGATGCCTCGGGGGCTCGAGCACATGGTCGGGGACTGAAGCTTACAGTTAAGATGATCGAAGATGACTTACTCCGACCCCGAATCCTACAAACCCATCTCCAGAGCATTGCACCCTACGCTATGAAGCTACATGATGCACTGGCAAGCCCGCGTACTTGGAATGGTGTCGATCCTCGGCATATGGAATTGTACCGGGCTTTACGTGATCCTGACCGCATCAAACCCTACGGATCGCTTGAAGATTAACAGCGTTGACCTGGGATGTGTCCTCGCATATATTCGCATTGCCTATTGAACAAAGGAGTGTACCAATGGCAAACAAACCCACTACTGTCAAGCTGCCTTTTCAGCGTGAGACCAAGAACATGCTCAAGTATGAAGTTTCTCCCGAGGAGAAAAAGGCGAAGACCGCGCCGATTCCGACACTCTACGTATCCCAGTCTCTGTTTACTCAAGGCGAATGGCCAGCATTCCTTGAGATCACCGTCAAGGGAGTAGACAAGTGACCCTATCTAAGGAACTTCCCGCCCCCGACAAGAATGTGACGAGCTTCAATCATCGGTATGCCGAGATCGAAGACTCCAAGGGCAACTGGCTTGCAATGTATCGGGATGAAGACGTCTGGGTGTTCTCCCAAACTTTGTGCAAAAAGCCCGATGCGTGAGGCAGTCGCTGCACTCTGGGCGGCCTGGTGTATCTATCAGGCCGTTCAGGCTACCCGCCCCTATCAGAAGAGTCAGCGGATCGGGTTCATCCTGGGCGCAGGCCTTTCTGGTCTTACATCTTACCTGTTAATGGCCCCATGACCGACTTCAACTTCTTTCGCGATGGTGGTAACGGCATACTTAAGGTTCCGACTATTGGACCTTACCTGCCTTGTACCATGAAACAACTTGCAACCGTGGTGATGGTGGAATACTCACCGCCCTATGAGATGGGCGCAATCATCCAGCGAAGCCAACGCTTTCTTGATGACTCGATGCCCGAGATCATTACCGCCAGCATCGGCGAGGAGCTGTATACTCGTATTCGCCAGCTCGAAGGCAGGGCGTATATGATTGGTGCACGATATGATGAGCCCCCGGGTGTGTTTACATCGCAACGCATACAGCGCTCGCACAGCGACCTCAGCGCAAACGCTGTGATTGACCTCGTTTATACGCTCGAAGCGCGCTACAGGCCTTCCTCAGCGTTCCTGTGCAGCGAAAACACGTTGCGCGAAGTGAGACGATTGCAAGACGCTGATGGACGCTTCCTGTATCAGGACAGCCTCGCCCCTGGTGTGCCTGCGCGATTGATCGGCTATCCATGCTATACTGATCCTGATGCACCTGACCGCCAACTCATGTTTGGTGACTTCCGAGAGGGGTACCGCATCGACGCTCAGCCCTACTTCACAATCCTGCGTGATCCCTTCTCCCAAAAACCTCATGTGTTGTTCCATGCAACGCACAAGACGGGCGGTAAGGTCGAAAACGATGAGGCCCTCAAAATTCTTGAATGGAACAATGCCTCGTAAACAACCAATCTATTTTCGCGGGCAGTGGTATAAGTCAATGGCAGCTGCTGCCCGCGCTCATGGTCTTAAGCCGAACACACTCTATAAAGCAAAACTCGAAGGACGACTCGACCAGGTTGGACGAAAACGCAGGGGCAACCCAACGCGTGTCCGGCTGAATGGTATCGACTTCGCCACCATCAATGAGGCAGCTCGATACTTTGGTGTCCACAGGACAGCGATCACGCGGGTACTCAACAAGGGCCTAGACACGTTTACCCCGAAGGGTATAGCGGTCAAAGTCGGCAGGCTTGAGTTTGACTCCATCAAGGCATGTGCCGAGCACTTCGGCGTCAGTCGTCATGTGATCTATCGCCTCCGTGAAACCGATAATCTTGACAGCCTGCTGCCCCCTGAAAAGCCCAGACCGTGCATGAACTGTGGTAAGCCTGTTAACCAGGGCACCCATCTTTGTGATAGGTGTAGGAGACAGAGTTCCGGACTAAGTTAACTGTTGAAGATGGTCGAAGGATATGCTATAGTCTTCCTATCGAAGGAGGATAACAATGACGACCATCAACGAACTGATCAAACTCGCCACCTCCGGGAAACCTCTCCCGGTTAACCCCAAACCCGACCTTTCGACTATCCCCTATCTGCCGTCCCTCAAACTCAAAGCTTCTACTTGTGGGAGGGGGTGATGGAGACTTATTATGGCTAACTCGACTATGACCTTGACCTTGACCTCCGCGTTGCGTGACCAAGCCACCGCCATCTACAATTCATGGATCAATGGCCACAAGCAAACAGCTGAAGCAATGCTGAACCAGGTCCCCCGTGAGCGTATCGCCTATGTGGTGTTCACCATGGCTGTACTAGCGATCCATGATGGCGACCAATATGCCTTTTCTCGCTTCATCGAAGGAGTTACCCGATAATGGCACGTAAACCCCAGTCGACACCGACCGCAGATACATACTCCGTGCTCCAGGACGCTTATAACCACTTCAATAAGCACCTCTTTGGTAGTACTCTGCCACAATGCCTGATTACCCTAAGCGCTGAGATGCGCAAGGCCTACGGCTACTACCGTCACCATCCGTTCAAAGGCACCAAGAAGAAGGACCAGATCATCGACGAGATTGCCCTGAACCCCTTTACTTTTACCGGCCGCACAGACCGGGAGATTTACTCTACACTAGTTCACGAGATGGTGCATCTGTGGCAGCACCACTTTGGGGAACTCAAAACTAAGACTGCTCACGACCGGGAATGGGCTGCGAAGATGGAAGAGATTGGGCTTATGCCAAGTAGCACAGGGGCGCCAGGGGGCAAGCGCACCGGTCGTCGCGTATCGCACTATATCATCGAGGGGGGTCGGTTTGATTTGGCGGAAGTCGAGTTCATGGGAGTGATCGAATGGCGGGGTGCTCCCCTAGAGTGTAAGAAGAGGGGGAGCAAACGTACCAAGTATACCTGCCCGACCTGTAATCTCAACGCCTACGGCAAGCCTGACATTCACCTCATTTGTGGTGACTGTAACGAAACGATGGAGGCCTGATATGGAACTCCAAAAGATCATCGACGCCGAGGAGATTATCAGTGAGGTGTAAGTGCGTGATCCTGACGGAGGGCGGCTATCGCTGGCAATGCCCCCGTCCCGCCGAGGTGTTCGGCTATTGTGGCGTTCACATTCCTCGGCACCTGTACCGCATCAAGTATACCTGGCCCAACGATCACCATACACCGGGAAGGCGCATCCGCTATCGAACCGAAGCAGCTTTGACACATCATCCGGACAGAGCTTCGGTATATACATTCGAGGAGGCTTGTGATATAGTCTACAATAAGTCAAACGACGCTCGCCTCGTCTGGGGCATCGTCACTACAATGGAACCTGTATCATGACCCGCATCAATGTTGTACCGCCCTCCGAGCTCCACGACAAGCATCTGCTTGCCGAGTACCGCGAACTTCCTCGCGTCTTTGGTGCCTCGAAAAAATGGCATGCTCGTGGCGGGCGTGTCCGTGACCTGCCAAAAACTTATCGCCTCGGCAAAGGTCACGTCTTATTCTTCTACGACAAGCTCCAGTTTTGTTTCAGTCGTCAAATGGCCATCTATAAAGAGTGCAAGCGTCGCGGCTTCAATGTGCAGTATGCCCCCAGTCATGACCTGATCGGATGGGCACCGAACTACCTGCTTGGTAATTATCTCCCAACACGCGCAGCCCTGCGCATAAATCGCCAGCGTATCCGTGAACGTCTAGCCACAATGAAAGCCTAAGTAATAGTTCACTGCATACATATACCCTCCGTCCACCAGGATGATTATGGGGATCAGTGGCAGCTTTGGCCACGTTACTCATCGGACGAGCGCTGAGGAACAAGCAACGTCTCGCGCGTTTTGCCTCGGCCCCGGATTAGACGACGTAATCCTAGTTCGACGGCAGCCTTTTTGATAGACTTCTCGGAGATCGACCTTGCATCACCAGCCTTTAATAGGCTATGGTAATTGATCTCCTCACCCTCCGCTTGCATACGTTCACGGATTAGGTCTGCGGCAATGTCGACTGAGTTGTCGTCTTTTACATTTGTAGTGGCCAGGATATCATCGGACGTAAAATCAACTCGACCCTCATAGATCAACTTAGATCGGTTCTTACGTTTCATTGTATCGGGTAAAGGCTCGATTGAGTAACCTATCGAACCAAATGGCATAGATAGATTATTCTTTGTGCAGGCAACCACACGGGTATTTGGCTCATCGGGGTGCCAGCCGATAGTTGCAACAACGCGAGCAAGACCAGCAAAGCCGATAGACCCACCGCCTGCATAGAGTGCTTTAACTGCCTTCGATTTGTTTAGGTGACGCACCAGTACGATTGCAACACCGTGAAGACGTGCAAGGGATTTGAGGTCCTGCAAGGCTTGCTGCACGTCCTTAGCATTGTAGTTATCAGCGTCTCCTAGGTAAGGGTTAATTGGGTCAATGAAGATAACCTTTGCTCCTAGTCCGACGATAATCTCCTGCTCCAAGGCATCGAGATGGTCTTCGTCCTTTAGCGAGAAATATTCCTGTAGTTGAATATAGTTCATTTGGTTCTTAAGACCATTGTCAATCAGGCGACTTTTAGTTACTGTGCCCATCGAGTTCTCTGTGTCACAATAAACGACCTTTATAGGCTCTGGCGAACCGTGGCGATCCTTCTCCCACGGCACATACTTACCATCACAGAAATGGATCGCTAGCCACATGAGGAAGTATGATTTCCCGACACCTGGGTCTCCCTCAAAAAGTGTCACTTCTCCTAGTGCGATCATATTCTCGACCAACCACTGGTGCTGCTCCTCCTTCACTTGGTCCATTGTAATTACGTTAAAGAAGGACTTACCTTTATCCTTACTTTTGTCACGCTGCGTCTTAGGTTTTGATTTTAGCTTCTTACTGCCACCGACGTGCTGACCCAGCGCCTTGTCAATCTGACGCTCGAGCATACGCTCGCCGTTGCGACGATCCCGGAACTTGTTCCACTCATTGTCCCAAAGAAGCGTGAATACCTCGTTCTTAGTCATACCGGCTTCGACACATTCCTGTATCATCCACCACAGAACTTTGGACCGGTCAGCAGTGCGGTCTATCTTTGGTTCGATCAGCTCTCTGCGGAGCCGACGAGATAAGTCGTTTTCATAAGCGTTATAGATATCCTGGGCCTTGCCTCCAGTGGGACGCTTGTCATCTGTCTCAATCTCGGGGATCATCTTCTCTAGACGCTTGAGCTGATAGCGTGGTCCGTCCCTCCACACAATCCTTACAAGCGGCTTGTTATCATATTTGTGGTTCCGTGTGCCGGGCATACGCAGCACCTGGGACCAGTCCCACCCGGAGGGGTCAGCCCCAACAAAATAAGTCAGGCGACGGTTGAGCTCTTCAGGTACCGGCTCATCGGTGTACCAGTAACCCACATAGCGTCCAGGCGAAGACTCAATGAGCACAGTGGGCTTGATCGGGAGTTCCCGCGGGTTGCACTCGTCAAGGTCAGCAAAAAACAAGTGTGGCGCCTTGGCGTTATCCTTGTGACGTCTTGGTTTCGAGAACCCATGCGGGCACATATACACATCTTTGCCCCGTTGCTTCTTAACAAAGGCGGGTATTTTGTGCAATTCGCTTCGTTTGAAAAAGTGATCTTTCCAGTTACCGGGTGCGGGTTTTGCCGGGTTCTTGACAGATATGCAAAAGACGTCCCCTGGTGACCTTCGAAGTAGGGTGACGGCGGCTTTGACAGGGTCCCTCTTCATGATGACACTTTCTTATACAAGATTGTAGTTTCACGGTGTATTGTCAGTCCCATAAACTCGGCAACCTTGCCTTGTATCGGACGATGTCCATTCAGCTGATGCGAGACAGCGCTGACGGTAACGCCTATCTTTTCAGCGAATGCACTAACACCGCCATGCTCCTCGCATAATGCACGGAGTTGCTCAACGGCGTCTTGCTCTGTTATGAGGTTTTCCATCGAAAGGATTTCCGGGATTGACAGTGACGAATTTTGACATTAAACTGGTCAAGTGTCTTCGTCAACTAGGAAAAACTGATCCATGAATATCATAATTGAAGGGCCCGACGGCTCAGGAAAATCAACGCTCGCGCGTCATATCGCGCAGCATGTGCCTTTAACTCTCAAGAGAGGCGAAGGCCCTTCACGCAGCACAGAAGAGATCATCGCTCGCGCGTGGCGATACTTGAAAATGGATGGGATGCTCTTTGACAGGCACCCCTGTATATCCGAACCCATCTATGGTCAGTTCCGGACACCCCCTACTGCGATCCCGCAACAATACATCGACCGCCTGTATCGCAGCAAACCCCTCATCATCTATGTCCGCGGTCTCGCGGGTCCTCATCAGTTGAAGGACTACGATACCAAGGAGCATATTGGCCTGATGCAATCTAATGAGGATCGTATTCGAGCCGCCTATGAAGATTGGGCACCAGGCCATGCCACTGTCACCTATTCTGTCGAGTCTGGTGACCTCGACGCAATTACTGAGCTTTGCAAGGAGTTCTGCAAATGAAACACAAACTGTACCGTCATATCAAGTCCGGAAACATCTACCGTCTGATCGGAGCCGGAAACATGGAAGCTGACATGGCAGCAGTTGCCATCTACACGGACCATCCGAACAACGAGCGCGTCTGGGTTCGCCCCCACCTCGAGTTTTTCGACGGTCGGTTCCAGTGCATTGGCGACTGGGATGATGGTGTCTTCGATCCTCTCGACGATATCGAGGCCTTCCACACCAAGTTCGACTTGGACGCGCAGCACCCAATGGGCGCACTCGATCCTGAGGTGGCTGACTTCCGCCGCAAGTTCCTACACGAGGAGATTGAAGAATGGGACTGGGCGCAGAAGGCTGCCTTTCAGGAAACAACACGGCCGGTGCTTGATCGGGACCAGGCTGAGTATACCCATCAGCTCGAGAAGGCACTCGATGGGCTGGTCGACCTGGCTTATGTCCTATTTGGTACCGTTTATCTCCATGGATTCAAGGATGTCTTCGCTGAGGCTTGGCGCCGGGTTCACGATGCCAACATGCAGAAGGTCCGGGCTGAGCTCGACGGTAGCGATAGCAAGCGCGGGTCATCCCTCGACGTTGTGAAGCCTGCCGGCTGGGAACCCCCGGTGCTGACCGATCTGGTTGAGTACAACGATATCCACCACTCTCACTTAGACCGCGCGTGAGATAATCGGCATTGTATCTGGTCGCTTGACCGGATACAATGATTCTTAAGGAGGTTACCATGGAAAGACGTAGAATAGAAACAGAAGAACATTTCCACCAGGCTATGGCTGCTGTCCAATCGTCAATCGAATTGCTCGACGTATGGGATTGGGATGCGTGGTTGATGGCTGAGATGCTAGTTAGGCACTCCAATCCTGAGATGACTAGGGCCATGGAAAACGACCCTCAATGGGATTTGAAGGTGGGAGTCATGCGGGCAGCATCCGCCTACATGAAAACAATTCGAGATCTTCGTGCCCCCTGGGAGAACCCGAATGAGGAATGAATGGATTGAGTTCTGCCTCCAACTGATGGCAACTCCAGCGGATGAGTACTCTGGTGCTCGAAAGATCATCAGTAATGTGGTTCATACAATGACGGACCTGACCGATGACCTCACAATGGCCGATATCGGGTATACCAAGTCCAAGATGTCTATGCTGCGGCGACTATACCTTGTAGCTGATAGCCGGGACGCAGTAGTGCCCTTGTGGGAGAAGCGTAAACGTCAACGAAAATACGGTTCGGTCAGCTTCACTTGCCACGGTCATATCACGAAGTCTGACCCCACAAAGGGCTCTAAGCGAGCATCTGTTATGACGCCCTGCATCCAGTCAATGTCGCTTACCTACCACGGTGACCATACGACAACTGCTCATGCCTTTTACCGCACTACCGAGGTGTTCAAGAAATTTCCGGCTGATCTTATATTCATTCGTAACGAGCTACTTCCGCCATTTGGCGACATGCCTGATCAACTGACATTCTTTTTCGCCAACGTCACTGTGCATCCGATGTACTTTGCCACACTGGCACCTAATCTTGATGACCCAGTCCAAGCGCTAGAGGATATCGAAGAAATTGACCCGAAGTTCTGGGAGTGGTGCGTGAAGTGGACTGCGCGCTACTTGATCCCTGAATACCACAGGGGTATCCAAAAGTATGCGCAAGGCATGCGAGTCCATGATATGTTCCAACAGCTCATCGACCCCGATATCAAGGAGGAGCTGACAGAGTATGTTGGTGACAATCATCCGGGAATGTCTACTGAATATGAACCGCCTGAAGGAGACGACTAATGGCACGTAAACTTAAAAACCCCGCACCCAAGAACAAAAACGCAGGACCGGCACCCGAAAATAAGGACAATGGCCTTCTTGAGAGTCTGGTTGAAGTCGAAGATCAACTTGACCGCCTGCTGAAAGCCGAAGGCCGTTACTGGATCGGTGAGATAGGTCGTGCTGACTTGCACCGCATCGCCGAGGGTATCCGGAAGGAGCGAGCTGAGGGAGAAGTCGGTGATGAATAATCGGATCATACCCTTCAACTACCTTAGTGGCAGGGATACGTTCACCCGTATCCGTGACCATACGTGGAACCTGTTCCTGTCGCAATCCCATCGCGTTCACACCGAAAAATGGCAGGGCGTTGATATCAGTGCTCGGCCCGAGATGGTGAGCTACGAGCTAATGAACTACACCTTTACGCATGGTCTTCGTGGGATCGAAGACCTCCAGCACTGGCGCGATGACATCCAACCGAACCTGCCCTGGGCTGACAACCACTTCCTGGAACGTGTCTGCGGCTACCCGATCAACCCGGGGGTTGAGTGGCAGAACTGGCCTTGGGGAGAAAGCGCAGATAATTTCCGAGACAAGAATGGCATGTTCAACCACAACTACATGGAGCGGTACTGGCCCAAGTATGCAGGTAGGCTCAAAGAGCCCACTAGAACCCCTGAAGAGTACGAGAATAGGGTTCCTTGGGGTCACTGGAGGAGTGTAGGGGTCGGTCCTCATTTCGGGATACGTAACGACTATGGCGACCTTGACGATCTTATCCAATCGCTTGCCAAGAACCCGCTCAGTCGTCAAGAGTGGTTTCCGATCTTTCATCCAGAGGACGTAGGTGAAGTCGTTGGCGGACGAAAGCCATGTTCCTTGGGATACCAATTCTGGGTCCGAGGGGGTAGGCTTCACATATACTACCCACTCCGTTCCTGTGACTTCTTCCGCCACATGCAGGATGACATTTACTTAACCGTAAGACTCCTCCTGTGGGTTCTTGATCGCTGCCGCGAGATTGACAGCACCTGGGACACGGTTAAGCCGGGGACGTTCACGATGCACTGCACCAGTCTGCACGTCTTCGCCAACGATATGGTGCAAATGCAAAAGGAGGGCCCGAGATGATCGGCCAAGATTTCCCCGAGGCGACTACCAAGCTCGATGCTCCCGAAGGCATGGAGGATGATGTTTACCAGTTGCCTGTGTGGCATATGCCGGGCCATCCCGCTTTTATATCGAAGTGGCACATGACGTGGCGAGAGCGGTTGCACTGCCTGATCCATGGCTATGTGTGGCTCCATGTCCTAAGCGCTGCACACCCCCCGGTAGCTCTCGAAACAAACTACCCCTTTGAGCGGGATAAAACAAGGGTGCCCTACTGTAAAGGCATTCATACTTCGGTTGTCTTTATGGTCCTGCTTATGATTGCTACTCTAGCGGGCTCCCTCTTCCTCTACTTCTCGGAGACATACTGATGAACCACCTCATGATTGACATTGAAACCCTCGATACGGCGAACACCGCTGTGGTCGTTCAAGTGGGTTGGTGCCTGTTCGATGCTCACAATATCAGCAAGCCGACTGAGCTATTCCCTGACATTCAGGATCAGATCGACATGGGCCGCACAATCAGTGCTTCGACGTTGAAGTGGTGGATGACTAATGAGAGTATTGATGAGATGACACGTCAACGGGTGTTTGACCCCGTGATTTATACCTCGATCGAGGACGTTGCTGTTCGGCTTAGGACTGTGGTGGGGTCAGGGGTTGATCACGTTTGGTCGCATGGCCCCCATTTCGACATAGCGATCCTGAAAGACTTGCTGGGTGACAATATATTCCACTATCGTAGTCCTCGCGACACTCGCACAATGTCACTCCTGGCCCCTAATGCTGTCAAACCTCCGGCAATGACGAAGCACAGCGCCGGCGATGACGCTTACGCCCAAGCGCAGTGGATGCAGAACTGCTGGAAGGTCGCGGGGTATCAGGGATGAGACCGACACGTCCACAGATGTTCATGGAGATTGCGCAGGTCGTGGCAAAGCGCGCCACCTGTATGCGTCTCAATGTCGGGGCAGTGCTCGTGCAGAACCGCCGGATCGTCAGCATCGGCTACAACGGGGCGCCTGCAGGCGCTCCCCATTGTTTGGGTAACGAGTGCCCAGGAAAGTATCGTTGCCATGAAACCACTCATGCAGAGGTAAATGCCCTGATCCACCTTAGTCCGGAGCTTACTACACGGGATAGGGTTGTTAAGAACCTTGATCTCTATGTGACCGACAGTCCCTGTAAAGACTGCTTCGACATGATTGTGACCAGTGGTCTTATTCGCCGCATCTTCTTCGGGACGCCCTATCGTATTACGGACCATCTCATTGGACACGGTCAGAATATTGGTATTTACAGAGTGCTCCCCGCGGGATACATTGTCGACTGGAAAACGAAGGAGCTAGTGGACGTTGAAACGTAGAACCCGGAAACAGCTCGAGAAGATCGCTATTGTCACCGAGTCTCCAGATGACTGCGTCCGCACCTTCGATGCTATTGAGCACATTATAGAGCCGCTAGAGCGTAAGTATGACGTGACCCGTATATCCGTGCTCAACGGTGACCCCAAAAATGGTAAGGCTGCAACTAAGACAGAGATAAAGCATGCTCGTGACAAGGTAATGGCTTTGCTCGAGGGTTACAAGTATGTGGTAATTGTAGGCAATACGCCTCTGCAAGTTGTTACGGGTAAAGCGGGCATTAGTAAGATGCGGGGTAAGCCGATTAGTCAGGATGGTCGACTGTATCTACCGATGAATAACCCAGGTATCCTGCGCCACGATGAAAAGCAGGCGGTACTGCTTCAAGCCGATTTGAAATTTCTCGATGACATGATTGACTTCGGTGGCATTCCTGAGGAGAGGTCGCTCAACTTCCGCATTGTCTCATCGGATGATGATGTTGAAGACATGCTGGCTGACTTACACGGTGCAGTGTCCTACGATATCGAAACAACGCAGCTTTACCCCTGGCGAACTCAAACCTTCAATGACCAGTTAGGTAAATGGATACCTGACCCCGAGCCTAAGATTGTCAGTGTTGGATTTGGCACAAAGCGTAATCAATGGTGTCTTCCTGTCAATCACCCCCAGTCGCCCTGGACACAAGAAGAAGTCGAAGAGATCATGGATCGGATCGACGAGCAACGGGATGACATTTTCCTTATAACCCATAACGGCAAATTCGACCTGCTGTGGACGTGGGTTCATCTAGGCATTCAGTGGGAAAATGACTTCGACACAATGCTGGCACACTTTTTGCTTGATGAGAACTCACGCCACGGCCTGAAATACCTCGCCCAGGTTTTCTGCGGTGCTCCCGACTGGGAAATCGACTTGAAGGAAAAGAAGGGCATCGACGTTCCCCTTGAGCGGCATTGTCGGTACCTTGCCCATGATGTATTCTTTACCCGTAAGCTTCGGTATGTATTCGGTCGCATGTTGAGAGAAGATCCGGAGGTCAAGCGGGTATTCGACAAGATCATGATGCCATGCTCCAACCTTTTTGTTGAGATCGAGTATGATGGCGTCTTTATCGACATTGACCAATTTGAGGAAGCCGAAGCAGTATTGCGCAAGCAGTACCAAGAGGCACTTGATGAACTCAAGAAATGGGAACCTGACCACTATGTTAAGAAGGATGGCGAAGTCTACTACTTCAAAGATGCACGACGCAAGAACGATCCCACTGAATTTAACTGGGGCTCTACTGATCAGCTTAGATGGCTGCTATTTGACCACCTGGGCATTAAGCCTCTCGACAAAACTGATAGCGGAAATTACTCTACCTCTGAGAGTGTTATTAAACGCCTTGACCACCCTTGCACAGAGGCTCTACTCCGCTTTAGAGCAGCTAAGCAGCAGCTTTCATTCTTTATCGACGGTTGGAAACCCTTCCTTCACAAACAGAGTCGAGGATGGTACTTGCACCCCTCGTTCAAACTACATGGCACTGTCACGGGGCGCTTATCTTGCGAGCATCCAAACTTGCAACAAGTACCGCGTGACCCGCGCATCCGTTCCCTCATATCAGCCGAGAAGGGTTGGACACTCATTCAGTGCGATTTGTCACAGGCCGAGTTGAGGATTGCCGCTGAGCTTGCTCGTGAGCGTTCAATGACCCACGCCTTCGTAAATGGCATTGACGTTCACTGGATGACCGCACTGCGTGAGATCGAACGGGGCGGTGGTCTAAAAGATCTTGTGATTGGTACCGCATGTCAGATTACTAAGAAGGATGATCTGTCCTATGCTGATGCCATCAAGACATTGCTTAAGGCGGGTCCTGGTGCGGCTGAGGAAGTTGATAAGACATGGAAGGAGTATCGCAAGAAGGCGAAGGCTATTAACTTCGGTTACCTTTATGGCATGTGGTGGAAGAAGTTTAAGGTATACGCCCGCGACAACTACGGAATCTCGATTAGTGATGAAGAAGCCGAAGCTTCACGTATTGCCTTCTTCGACAATTACTCCGACCTCGAGCCTTGGCACCAACGACAGAAACGCTATGTGCGACGCCATGGCTACGTTAAAACATTATCAGGCAGGAAACGTAGACTTCCTGCTGCTAAGGCAGCTGAGGCAACGCCTGAGCGCAAGGCTGCTGAACGTCAAGCAATCAATTCGCCTGTCCAATCCTTCGCAAACGAGATTAACCTTATGGCCGCAATTCAGCTACGTAAAGAGTTCAGCCGTAACGTTGTGAAGATATGTGGCACTGTCCATGACGCTGTGCTTTTCCGAGTCCGGAATGATATGGTTGAAACAGTCTATGACCGTATGCTAGAGATTATGCGTTGGCCTAAATTAATGGATGACTTCGAGATTGTCATGTCCGTTCCTATTGAAGCAGATGGTGACGTTGGTCCTTGGGGCAAAGGCATTGACCTTAACAAGTATCGTGATGTGGCAAAAGCTAAGGGGTGCAAAGTGGTTGATCTACTCAATGAATATACAGCTATGGAAGTCAGTGAAATGTGGCGAGAAGGGAAGGAAGTACCATGAGCGATGTATTCAGGGTCTCACAGTCAAAGGTCAAGGTTTGGCGTCGGTGCCATCGGGCATACGATTTTAAGTATGTGCAAGGGCTTCGGAAAAAGCGAAAGTCCCGGCCCTTGCAATTCGGCACGATGATCCATGAAGCCTTGGAAATACATTGTAATGGTGATGACCCCCTTGAGTACTTCAACCATCTACGTAGTGATGTAGAAGCCATGCGCCTATTTGCCCAAGAACGTGAGGAGTACGGCGATATTCTCGAGGACTGTGAGGATATCGTGACCGACTACCTCAAGTACTGGGACTATGACGAGGACATCCGCTATGTGCGTAAGCGTCGGCGCGGTGCTGAACATCATTTCGAGATCGAGCTTATGCCCGGTGTTATTTGGAATGGCAAGATCGACAATCTGTTAGTAACCCCAAACAAGCTACGCTGGCTTGGTGAGCACAAGACCTATACTCGTAGGCCAAATGACGATGACCGCTGGCGCAACCTGCAAGGCGCAACATATATTCGCGCAAATGATATCCTTGGCTGGCAACCTCTCGATGGTCTCTTATGGGACTATATCAAATCGAAACCCCCAGCAACCCCTAGTGTGTTGAAAGATGGAACTCTTAGTACCAAGAAGATTGACACTTTACCCGCCAAAATCCACAGGGTTATCAAGAGACATGAGGGCGACCCAGGTAACACGAAAGCCTTGCTCGCTATGGCTGAGAAAAACCGCAGCCAGTACTTTCATCGTGTTTACGCACCAGTCAACCGCACAGTGACAGATATGATCTTCGAGGACTTTAAAGCCTCGATCAGAGAAATGATCGACGGGCATGGCAAATGTTCCGAGATGAACATTGACAAACACTGCTCCTGGTGTGATTATGAACCTCTCTGCCGCTCGCTCCTGCAAGGCCTAGACGTAGACTTCGTAAAAGAAAAGGAATACACAGATGGTACAAAAACCAACCACCAAGAGCCGCCTCACTCGGCGATCCACAAAGCGGACTACGACACAGTCCAACAATTTGCGGCCTCGTAAGGCGGGACAGGGGGGAAAGCCCCGGTCCTGGTGTTTCTATGGTCGTTCAGGATCAGGTAAAACCACGCTAGCAGCAAGCTTCCCCGGGCCTATTGCACTAATTAATATCCGCGATGATGGCGATGATAGTGTCTCGGATGTGAAAAGCTTGGACGTCTTTGACGTTGAGTCCTGTGACGATATCGAAGGGCTCTACTGGCGTCTGAAGTCTGGCGATCTTAGCGGGAAATACAAGACAGTCATCCTGGATACCGTAACCATGTGGCAACAGATGAAAATCGAAGAGATTGTTGGCACTAGGGCCGAGCGCATGGGCAAACAGCCTACTGACTGGGGCGTCATGAAGAAGCAGGAGTGGGGCGAAGTATCCGGCTACCTGAAGACCTGGATTACCAATTTTCGTGATCTCGACCTGGAAGTGGTATTCATCGCCCAGGATCGGGCGTTTAACGTTCTAGATGACGAAGACAACATTGGTGAGCTGGACCCTGAGATTGGCCCCAGCCTCAGTCCAGCCACTAAGGGCCACCTGTGCGCGGCAGTTAGCGTGATTGGTCACACATTTATCCGGTCGCGTGAGGTTACGCGCAAAATTCGCAAGAAAGAAGTAAAAAAGGAGGTGACAGAGTATTGTCTTCGACTGGGGCCTAGCGCCTCGTATATAACGA
>RFGN01000452.1 GCA_003696645.1 Gammaproteobacteria bacterium
CAGCGCGTTCCGGGCGTGTTTACCCCCGGGATTAGCGTATGACTTCAGCAGCCGATCCACCTTCTCCCATACCACCACGGTTCCGGAGTGACCGGGAGCGATCTCATCCAGATGTTTCTGTTCTTCCGAAGAGGGCTCAGACAGGAGAAGCTCCCACTTTCCTGTCCCGACTACATGATCAAGGTCCCAGGTGGCCTTCAAAGGAGCCATCTCCCCGGAGGAACGTGACGTGACGGACAGTCTGCGACAGAACGCTGTAGAGGCGGTTTTGAGGCCCATTCCGAACTTACCGAGACTGGAGGGATCAGGGCGTGCGGGAGAGCCGTAGCGCATGGCGTTGATGAGCTCATCCCGGTTCATCCCGATGCCATCATCTGCGATGGACACACGGATGTTGCCTCCGTAGTCCATCGTGATTTTCAGGTCCACGACAGAGGCTTTCGCGGCGATCGAGTTATCGATGATATCCGCGATCGCCGTTTCAAAGCGATACCCCGTATCGCGGAGTCCCTCTATCGTTCGAGCCGGATCAGGCGGGTTTTCTACCGCTCCGATAGTCTGCAGGTTGTCAGTCATCCTGTACCCTGATTTTTTCAGACTGAAATGACTTTCCAGGAGGAGCCGAGGCGAAGCACACAGGGCTCGGCGACGATACCGGTTGTCTTCTTCCGTCTGTAGTCAATGTATCGGGTTCCACCGGCCGTACGACGGAGAATCAGCTCGTCCCCGGCGCGGAGATTATGTGCCCTGATGAAGCCGGTCATACGGGTCAACCGGTACTCATTTCGGGTACCCCCGAAGAATCTGTTGTTGTAGTAAATGAAGGCGAATTCCCACCGGGTTCCGGACGGATCAATAAACGTGAGATGCACCCGGGGATTTTTCCGGGTGGGATCGAGGGAAGGGAAAAAGGACAGAATAGACGCGTCACGAGGCACGAGAATGCCGGCCTGATGTCCACCGGTTTCACCCGTATCGTTTGCGCTCAGTGTTTTGGCAATGGATGTCGGTGTAACGACAGAATCCGTAGAACTCATGGGGCAGTGATACTGAAAGGGAAATGAGCAGAATCACACAGGAGAGACCCTCAGGGCAGCCATGACATCCAAAAGGTCTGCCTCACGGGCGTCCGTACCCACAACTGCATTATCGGCCAGTTCCCGCTTGCGCTTGAGGCGTTGATCCATAATCTCTTCCACCGTTCTGGCATATATCAACCTGTGAACGGTAACGGGACGTGTCTGTCCGCGCCTGTATGCACGTGCCGAGGCCTGATCTTCAAGGGCCGGGTTCCATTCCGGATTGTAATGAATGACATGGTTAGCAGCGGTGATGTTAAGCCCGGTACCGGCTGCCCGGGGATTGAGAACGAGGACACCCGGTCCGGCATGACTGGCGAACCGATCAAGGCGCGGTTGCCTGTCTTCCTGCGGAGTTCGTCCGTCAATACAGTCGGTCAGGATTCCCAGCCGTCGCGAAAGATCACGAACCAGCAGGTCGATCATACGCGTGAAGGACGTGAAGATAATGGCTTTCTCTCCCTGTTCAGAAATCTCCTCAAGGATCTCCAGTAACCTCCGGTACTTCACACTTTCAGAGGCTAGGTCTCCGGGTTCCACGTCACCCTCTATGATCCGTGGATGCGTACAGAGTTGCCGGAGTCGAACGAGCGAGCGGAACGTAGCATGGTCCCCGTACTCTCCGATTGCCTGTTCCCGCAGGCGATCGTAGCGCTCAGCAGTTGCCTCATCGAGTTCGAGGTACTGTGTCATGTCGATGCGCTCGGGAAGATCACCGGCCACCTCCGAGACACGGCGACGAAGCATAACCGGGGATACGATCGGTTCAAGACGAGCCGCGCCCCGCGTGTCATCAGGATAGGTTCGTTCGAACTCATCCCGGGTTCCGAGCAAACCCGGGATGGCGAAGTCCATAATGGACCAGAGATCTGTCAGCCTGTTCTCTACCGGGGTGCCTGTCACAGCCAGACCGATTCGCCTGGGGATTGCCCGAACGACCCGACTTCTCTCTGATTCAGGATTCTTTATGGCCTGGGCTTCATCGAGAACCACGATATTCCAGTTGACCATGCCGAGCAGATACTGATCCCGTACGGCCGTCTCATATGAAGTAACGACGGTGTGTGCTGTTCTGAGGTCATCTGGAAAACCCGTTCTGGTGCTGCCACGGTGAACAAGAACGGAGAGCCCGGGAGCGAACCTGGAAAGCTCTCGTCTCCAGTTTTCAAGCAACGTTGCCGGAGCAATCACAAGAGAGGG
>RFGN01000453.1 GCA_003696645.1 Gammaproteobacteria bacterium
CCGGTCTACGGGCTTTCCACTGCTGAGTCCGATATGGATGAGCGGCTGCTGCCGAACTTTCATTACGACGACATCTTCGGCACGGCGGTCAATCGCTTCCTGGTGCAGGCCGTGGCCGGCATCCCGCTGACGGTGTACGGAAAGGGTGGTCAGACACGCGGCTATCTGAACCTGAAGGATACGCTGCAATGCGTGGAGCTGGCGATGAACAATCCGGTGGAGAGGGGGGAGCTGCGCATCCTCAACCAGTTCACCGAGCAGTTTTCGGTCAACGAGCTGGCCGAGCGCGTCCAGCAAGCCGGTCAGTCGCTTGGCCTGGATGTGCAGATCGACCATCTGGACAACCCCAGGAAGGAGACCGAAGAGCATTATTACAATGCCAGACATTCCGGCCTGCTGGAGCTGGGTCTGAAGCCGCATTACATGACCGACGAAGTGCTGATCGAGATGCTCAGGCAGGTGATGCGCTACAAAGATCGAATCGATACCCGCATGATTCTGCCGCGAGTCAGGTGGAAGTGATGCGCTGGCTGATTACAGGCGGTTGCGGTTTCATCGGCACCAGCCTGATCAAGCAACTTGTCGAAGAAGGAGGGCATTATATTCGCGTAATCGACAACTTCTCCGTCGGCACACGCGACGACCTTGCCTGCGTCTGCGATTTTGTAGAGGTGGACGCCTCATTTTCCTGTTTCACCTTTCCCCTTTCCTCTCAAGCGGAGCCTCTGGTTCAGCTTGTTGTCGGTGACATCCTCGAAGAAGACCTGGCCCTCAAGGTCACGAAGGATATCGACGTCATTGTCCACCTGGCCGCCAACACCGGCGTTGCCCCTTCGGTGGAAGATCCCCGCAAGGATTGCGTCACGAATGTGATCGGCACGTTGAACTATCTGGAGGGTGCAAGATTCAACGGCGTCAAACGCTTCGTCTTCGCCTCCAGCGGTGCACCGCTGGGCGAGCAGGAGCCCCCGCTGCACGAGGAAATGGCGCCACACCCCGTCTCTCCCTATGGGGCAAGCAAACTGGCGGGTGAAGGGTATTGTTCAGCCTACTATCGCACATTCGGTATCGAAACCGTGGCCTTGCGATTTGGCAATGTTTATGGGCCAGGCTCGGGTCACAAAAATAGCGTCGTAGCCAAGTTTATCAAGCAGGCATTGGCGGGCCAGACGCTCGAAATCTATGGTGATGGAACACAAACGCGGGATTTTATCTATATTGAAGACCTCGTGCGTGCGATTGCCCTGGCCGCCATCAAGGAGGGCGTGGGTGGCGAGGTCTTCCAGATAGCCACCAACTGTGAAACTACTGTGCAGGAGATGGTGGAGGCACTTCTGCAGGTGATAAAAGAAGCGGGTGTTCCAGAACCGAAAGTGACCTATGGCGCAAAACGCCAAGGTGACGTGATGCGGAATTATTCGAACACGAGCAAGGCGACAGAAAAACTTGGATGGTCTGCAGAGATAAAATTGGGCGATGGGCTCAAGCAGACATTGAAATATTTTTTGTGACGGCGGGAATGCAATGAAAGCAGTCATATTAGCTGGCGGGTTTGGCACACGCATCAGCGAGGAAACACATTTGAAGCCAAAGCCCATGGTGGAGATTGGCGGACGCCCGATCCTCTGGCATATCATGAAGGTCTACAGC
>RFGN01000454.1 GCA_003696645.1 Gammaproteobacteria bacterium
AAGTATCCTGTTACTGGATGATGGACATTGTCTGCGTGAACATGCCCTGGAATCCTGTCGATTCAATGACCTGACACAGATCAATCAATATTCCGCTACCAGTCTGACGACCTTGTTGCAGATGGTTGACTCGGATATTGGCGTCACATTTGTTCCAAATATGGCCAAATCCTCGGTGCAGAGAATGTTTCGAAATATCGTACTTTACGATCTGGTGGATCAACCAGCAAGATGGATAGGAATGGCCTGGCGAGAATCCAGCCATCGTGCCGGTGCGTATATGGCGCTTGCCGAATTGTTGCGGGAGATGTCCATGACATCATGATCCCCGCACCGGGCTGGGTACAAAGATTACTGCAGGATTGGTTTCTGGAACCAATCTATCTGAAAACCAGACTCGTTCGATCTTGTGAGACAGATCACGGCTGAATTTCGGAATACGACAACTGGAGATTTTCGCCTGCAGCCAATGAGATGATCGGTGAGTCGTGCCAGATGAGGAAGGTGACCCACATAAAGCGTATCCTCCAAGAGGTTGTCAGCGATGATAGCCGGATCATCGGTCGGGTCGAGCCCTGAAATGGCCTTGCAGTCTTCGGTTTTCAGCGTCCTTGAAAAGATATCGGCCGTTTGTTCGGCGCGAAGTTTGCCGCTGTGGCAGATATTTCGGATCAAGATTTTCTGTTGTCTGAGCCATTCCGCCATCAGACTGGACTGTTCTATCCCTTCAGGGGAAAGCGGGCGCAGTGGATCGAGTGCCTTGTTCAGGGCGAGACCGTGTTGTGCAAGATAAATCTTCATGTCAGTGTTCGCAGCTGTTGGCAAATTCGATATCGGGGAAGCGTTCTTGGGTGAGCTGCAGGTTGACTCGACTGGGAGCGATATAGGCAAGACGTCCAGCATGATCCATGGCAAGGTTGTCACTGTAACGATCACGAAGCTGTTTTATCAGCCTGTCATCATCACAAACGACCCAATGTGCAGTCTGTACTGCAACCGGCTCGAATACACACTCTACCCGGTATTCATCCTTGAGGCGATAGGCCACCACATCAAATTGCAATTGGCCCACCGCTCCCAATATCAGATCATTATTGTTGAGTGGCATGAACAACTGAGTGGCTCCTTCTTCGCACAGCTGCTGCAGTCCTTTTCGCATCGCCTTGCTTTTCAGAGGATCTTTCAGCACAGCTCGTCTGAAGATTTCCGGGGCAAAGTTTGGAATACCGCGAAACTGACAGGTGCTTTTTTCAGTGAAGGTGTCGCCAATCTGGATGGTTCCATGATTATGCAAACCAATGATGTCTCCTGCCCAGGCGGTCTCCGTCTGACGTCTTTCGCCCGCCATGAAGGTCAGAACATTGGCAATATTCATGGTTTTTCCTGAACGTACATGAAAAAGACGCATGCCCTTCTCGAATTTTCCGGAACAGATGCGCAGAAAGGCGATCCGGTCGCGGTGAGCAGGGTCCATGTTGGCCTGGATCTTGAAGACAAATCCGCTGAATTCTTCCTGATCCGGTGAAATGATGGCATCGGAAGCTTCACGGGGCTGCGGTTGCGGCGCATTTTCAACGAAATGATCCAGCAGGGCACGGATACCAAAGCTGTTGATGGCGGAACCGAAAAAGACCGGGGTCTGCAGTCCTGCGAGGTAGGCCTCTGGATCGAAGCTGGCACAGGCCTCCTTGATAAACTCGATCTCATCCATGAGGGTTTCGGCTGTCTCACCAAGAAGCTCTTGAGCCGCTGCACTCTTTGCAGAAAGAATGGTGGTTTCTTCGGAATGACTGTCATAGAAGTGAATCGTGTCATCGATGAGATGGTATACCCCCCTGAAGTGGCGTCCCATTCCTATTGGCCAGGTGATGGGGGCACACTGGATATCCAGTACCTTCTCGACATTATCCAGAAGTTCAAGCGGTTCCATGCCATCACGATCCAGCTTGTTGATGAAGGTATAGATAGGAGTAGTACGCATGCGACAGACATTCATCAGTTTGATGGTTCGTTCTTCGACCCCTTTTGCACTATCGATGACCATGAGTGCGGAATCGACAGCAGTGAGAACGCGATAGGTATCTTCCGAGAAGTCGGCATGGCCCGGTGTATCCAGGAGATTCATCACCCTGTTTTTGTACTCGAATTGCATCACCGAGGAGGTCACGGAGATTCCTCGCTGTTTCTCCAGTTCCATCCAGTCGGACGTGGCGTGACGAGAGGCCTTGCGAGCCTTGACGGTTCCAGCCATCTGAATGGCGCCTCCAAACAGCAGGAGCTTTTCGGTCAGGGTCGTTTTGCCTGCATCAGGATGAGAGATGATGCCGAAGGTTCGGCGACGCTGGATTTCTGGGTTCATGAAGTGCTAGAACGAATAGACCAGGGTGACGGCTGTTTCGGTATCAGTCTTTTTGGTTCCGACAGGGACTTCGGAAGTATGGGTGGCACGAAATGACAGTTTCGTTGCAAGATTACCGATAACATCCAGCTTCAATTCACTCAGAGACCGGGTAATGGATCCAGACTTTCCGGATTCAAACAGCAGGGATTCGGAAAAAATAGCGGTCTGGCTGATTTTCCATCCCAGCCTTGCATCGAATTGTCCGATCAGTTCCTTCTCTATACCATTATTTTCAAGGCGACGTTGCCGATAACCCGGCCCAATCCCGGTGTCGAGAGTCAGGTTGTCATGGTCTATGAGCTTTCGATTGTATCCGGCAACCAGTGTGTACCGGTAGTCATAACCACTGAACCGGTCTTTCTCGGCTTCAACACTGCCGTATATGTCACTGATCTCGCTGATGAGATAACCACTTTTTTCATTGAACAGATAACGCTCTGCAGTCGTGGTGTCGTTGCTCGAGGTATTGACCGCTTCAGCCTTGGCAGCATGCTTCCATTTAGTTTGTTGCAATTCAAGCTTTCCTTTCAGGTTGACATTCTGTGTGCTGGTATTGCCGTTGGTAAGCAGAATACCTGCTTCTGCTTCACCCGTGAGAGGTTCAGCAAGGACCTGATGAGTAGACATCATGATGATGGCGGAAAAAATCGTGATCAGGAATGATTTCTGCATGTTTGAAAACCCTATTGGAAAGGGGCAGATTTTATCAAAATAGCGGTACAACTTATAGGTTGTTATACATTCCGGTTGTGGTGGACATTCCATTTCTCCACAACTCATTCATGGTTTCGATAACCGCATCGCTATCCCAGTCTTTTTCACCGGATACAATCAATTGGATGATACCCTTCTGGTCGATGATGAAGGTGGTAGGGTAGACCTTGAGTTCCAGAATATCATTCGTGATATGAAGATCCTGGTCTATGTAGGTGGTGAGCCGAATATGATTGTCATGCAGATATTCTCTTACCACAAGTGGATCGGTATCCATGGCCATGAGTATGAAATCAAAGTGGTCTTTATCGAGTATCGTATTGAGGTGGTCAAGAGAGGGAAGTTCTTTGCGACAGGGCGGACACCAGGTTCCCCAGGCATTGAACAGAGTGACCTTGCCTGAAGCGGCTCTGAAGTTTCGGAATGAGCCATCGAGCCGCTGTAGTTTCAGTTCGGGAAAGGGTAGGCCAGGATGAAGGCTGCTGGCCGGTTCGGTTTTAGGGCTGCATGCCGGTAGCGGGATGATCAGTATCGCTGATAATACAAGGTGTCTGACCAACGCTCTGGTCATCATTGAAGATCAGGGAATGGTCTGGTTGATCGTCAAATTGATATCCGTGGTGCCAGTATTGACCCTTATCCTTTCAGATTGCAGGTCACCACTCTGGGGCATGGCATTGCCTGATTTTGATATTCTTGCTCCCAATGTAACCTTTTTGAGTTGAGACAGTTTACGGGCAGGCATGACTGAATTGGCATCACTTAGGACGAAATGCATCGGGAGTCGGTCAGCTGTTGTACGAAGAATGGCAACGGGCATGGGCGGGCCGCTTGTTGCCTTGGCAAAGATGAATACGGTGTCATTCGGGGAGATACGATCTTTGAGGGCATCAGCAATCTGAACCGTACCTTCAAGTGTTTTTCCATTTGTGTCAGCGTCTTGGGCATGAAACATGCTTTCAAGATCTGGGATGTCTTTTTTATCCCCCCCCGCGGCGAGATATAATTCCCTTGTCTCCTTGAGGTTTTCCTGCATGGTCATGGCCCCTTGAGAACCTGGTTCCAGAAGCGGATACAAGCGCGACCAGATCTTGATTGCTGACTTGAAATCGCCACTGTCATAGGCCGCTGTACCGGCGAGCCAGAGGCCTTTCTGGTTGTTGGGATCGAGAGTCAGGGCACGTCTGATCAATTTAAGGGGAAGACCATTCAATGTGCCGCCATTGGCCATTGCCACGGCATCGGCATAATCTGTCAGCATGCGGGGATCCTCCGGATTGAGGGCTTCGGACTTCTCAAATGCACGCACTGCATCATCGTAGCGTTGCAGGAAGACATAGGACCGTGCCAGCATCAGCCATCCCTCGGCATCATTCGGATCTTGTTCCATGCGTTTTTCAAGGGAGGTGACCATCTGAGCAATCTGCTCTGTGGTTGAACCATGAGGATTCCCTGTTCCGGACTCAGATACCTCAAGACTCTTTTGCTGGATTCTCTCTTTTGTAATCAGGTCGGGACTGCCTATATTCCAGTAGATGCCAACAGAGATTGCCGGGATCAGGATCAATGCAGTGATGGCAGGCCAGAGACGTCCATTCCGGTTGGACACATGTTGATGATCATCCTCTGAGGCGTCGCCTATGTCTTCAAGAAGACGTTGCTCCAGTTCTTCACGACTTTTTTCATATTGTGTCTGGTCAATGATCTTGTTTTCAAGGTCCTTTTCCAGCTCCTGCAGCTGTTGCCGATAGATCTTGATATTGCTCTCGCGTTGATCCAGGTGACTGGAAGAGACAGCAGTTTGACGTAACAGTGGCGGGATGACGAACAGCAGGGCAGCCAGAATAAGGATAAACAGTATGATCCAGAACATGGCTTATTCCTTTCCCTGCAAAAGAGACTGTGCCTGCCGATGTTGCGCTTCACTCAAAGGTGCGCTCGTCTGTTTACGTTGACGAGAACGGATATTCAGGATAAAGAAAATTGCAGTAATCAACAGCAGAACCACTGGTCCAATCCAGAGCAACAGGGTCTTGAATTTCAAGGGAGGACGATACAGAACAAAATCACCATAGCGCTCGGTCATGAATGATTTGATCTCGTCATCGGTTTTTCCGGCCTTGATCATCTCGCGAATCTCCTGCTTGAGATCCTTTGCCAGGTCGGCATGTGAATCTGCAATGGTCTGATTCTGGCAGACGAGACAGCGAAGTTCATGGGCAAGATGCATCATGCGTGCTTCCACGGCAGGGTCCTTGGCAAGCGGGGCCGCCTCTTTTGCCCACGTTGGCAACATAGATGAAAGAAGCAGAACAGACAGGGTGATCAGTAGCAGACGGTTATTCATTTTTCAGTTTGAGTATAAGAGGAATCATCTTGTCGTGGAGTGCCGAGGGAGTAACCGGGCCAATCTGTTTATAGCGTATGACTCCTTTTTTATCGATGACATACGTTTCAGGTACTCCGTAAACACCATAATCAATACCCACACGTCCATCCATGTCAACCAGAACCGTGCTATAGGGGTTTCCCAGTCTTCTAAGCCAATTGCGTGCATCATCTGGATTATCCTTGTAGTCCAGTCCATAGATGGGCACGAGATTCTTTTTCGAAAAATCGACCAGAAGGGGATGTTCCTGACGGCAGGAGACACACCAGGAAGCCCAGACATTCAGCAGCCAGACCTGTCCAATCAAATCATCACGCTTGACCTGGGTGGTCATGTTCCCCAATTTTGGCAGGCTGAACTCCGGTGCAGGCTTGTTGATGAGAGGAGATGGGACTTCTCTGGGATTAAGCTTCAGACCAACATACAGCAATCCTGTCAGCAGCGCAAAGGCTGCAAGAGGAAGAACAAAGCGATTCATAAGCTGTTTCTGGCGTGGGTTGTTGTCGGTTCCGGTGGGTTTTGTGACATTGCCCTGTCTGAGTTGACAGCGTGATCATGCCGACGAGCCAATCGATAGCGTTTGTCCGAGATCGCAAGTATGCCTCCCAAAGCCATCAGCAGACAGCCGAGCCAGATCCAGCCAACAAATGGTTTGTAGTAGATGCGGACACTCCAGGCGCCACCACCCAATTGTTCGCCCAGTGAGACATAGAGATGGCGCAGAAATCCGGAATCAATACCTGCTTCGGTCATCGGGTTTCTCTGAACATTGTAAACGCGTTTCTCCGGGTTGAGCTCTAGCAGCTTCTTGCCGCCCTTGAATACTGAAATCACACCAATGGAGGCCTGATAGTTGGGCCCCTTTGATGGAAAGGCACCATCAAACTGGAAGGTATAACCGGCCACGGTTTTGGTGTCACCCACCTCCATACGAACATCCTGTTCCAGTTCATAGCCCTTGACCAACGTTACACCAATGATAAAGACACCAACTCCGAAATGGGCCAGATGCATACCCAGATAACTTCGCGTCAGACGGGAGAGACGCTGGACAAGAGTCATTCCCGTATATTGCTGCAGACGTTTGGCGAGGGCATTGGCCGTTGTAGTAAAGATCCAGAAAGCCAGAAATAATCCGAGATTGATCATGAATGACCAGTGTCCCAGCAAAAAGGGCACAATTATCGAGCCAAGTGTCGAGAGAATAAAGGGAATTTTGACCTTGCGCAGGATGTCCCCTAGGTCGTCCTGTTTCCAGCGGGCGATGGTTCCCAGACCAAGAATCATCAGTGCAGGGGCCATCAGAGGGACAAAGACATTGTCGAAATAGGGTGGCCCCACAGAAATCTTGCCAAGCCCAAGGGCATCCACAATCAGTGGATAAATGGTACCAAGCAGGACTGTTGCCGCCGCAACGGTCATGAAGATATTATTGCCCAGCAGGGCAGACTCACGAGAAATCAGGCTGAATCGCCCTCCCAGTCCCACCTTCGGTGCCCGGATGGCATACAGTGTCAGGGAGCTGCCGACAACGATGGCGAGAAACGCTAGGATGAATAGTCCACGCTCAGGGTCTGTGGCAAAGGCGTGTACAGAGGTCAGAACGCCGGAACGGACCAGGAAGGTTCCCAGCAGACTGAGTGAAAAAGCGGCAATGGCAAGCAATACTGTCCAGCTCTTGAAGGCACCGCGTTTTTCCGTCACGGCGAGCGAATGCAACAACGCTGTTCCAACGAGCCATGGCATGAATGAGGCATTTTCCACCGGGTCCCAGAACCACCATCCTCCCCAGCCAAGTTCATAATAGGCCCACCAGCTTCCCAGGGCGATGCCGCATGTGAGTATCGCCCAGGCAACCGTCGTCCAGGGTCTAGACCAGCGAGCCCAGGTCGCATCCAGCTTTCCACCCAGAAGGGCAGCAATGGCAAAGGCAAAGGCAACCGAGAAACCGACATAGCCCATATACAGCATGGGGGGATGAATCACCAGGCCAATATCCTGCAGCAGGGGATTCAGATCATTGCCATCCATGGGGACCGGAATCTGTCGTTCGAAGGGATTGGACGTCAGCAACATGAAGAGATGAAAACCGATAGCAATGAACCCCATGATACTGAGGACACGAGCCACCATTTCATCCGGCAGGCCTTTGCTGAACAGGGAGACAGCTATCGTCCAGCCACTCAACATCAAGGCCCACAGTAGCAGTGAGCCCTCATGTCCACCCCAGACCCCGGCAATTCGATATAGCAGGGGCAGTTCGGAGTTCGAGTGCATGGATACATACAGCACCGAAAAATCATTGCTGATGAAGGCGTAGGTCAGGCTGGAAAAGGCAACAACCATGAAGATGAACTGTCCCTGGGCAATAGGTCTGGCGGCATGAATCCATGCCCGGTTTCCACTACTGGCACCAATCAGGGGAAAGGTGGCCTGGAAGAGAGCCATGCAGAGCGCCAGAATAAGGGCAAAATGTCCGATCTCGGGAATCATCTAGATGCCTCCCTGACCGTTGGAATTATCCTTACGGGCCTGTTGGGCCTTTTTTATCGCCTCGGCAGCTTCAGGGGGCATGTACTCTTCATCATGTTTGGCGAGCACTTCTTCAGCCTTGAAAAGGCCATGTTCCATCTTGCCTTGGGCAACGACTCCCTGTCCTTCCTTGAAAAGGTCGGGAAGAATGCCGGTATAACTGACCGTGACATTGTTGGCGGTATCGGTGACGACAAAATGAACGGTCAGATCATCCGGTTGCCTTTGCAGGCTGCCTTCCTTGACGAGTCCCCCCAGACGAAAGGTCTTGTTGACTGGGGCCTCGTGATTAACGACCTGTGTGGGGGTGATGAAAAAACGCAGATTGCTGTTAAAGGCCTTGAGTACCAGGGTGGCAGTCAGCACAATACCGGTGAAGGCAACACCAATGAAGATCAGTCTCTTGTGTCTCTTTTTCATGTCAGGTTTCGGATGTATCGTGTTGAAAACGGATTTGACGCTCTATTTTCTTTTTTCTGTTTATCAGTAAAATCAATTCCATAAATATAAAAGCGAATGTAATTCCGTAAGAGCCCCAGACATATAGGGCCCTTCCTCCCATTGAAAAAAATTCACTCCAGTCCATTAAATTACGTTGATGATTATTGCAGATCTAGCTGTTTGGCAACCCATTCGGTATTTTGTTCCCGTTCCAGAATAATTGTTCTGACGCGCAACAGGGCAACCGCTATGGTATACATCCAGAAGGCAAATGTCATGATCAACATTGAAATTAACATGATCGATGCCATGGATGAGCCCTTTTCCATACTGACACTGGCGCCCTGATGCAGGGTATTCCACCAACGAACCGAGAAGTAGATGATCGGCACATTGATGACTCCCACCAGTGCCAGCAGCCCACAGGCTCTGGCTGCCCGATGTCGATCCTCGATGGCAGAATTCAGTGCGATATATCCAATATAGAGAAAGAGCAGAATCAATTCCGAGGTCAGTCTCGCATCCCAGACCCACCACGTTCCCCAGGTTGGTTTCCCCCACAGGGCTCCGGTCCACAAGGCCAGAAAGGCAAACATTGCTCCAGTTGGTGCCAGTGCTTCAGCCATCATGCTTGAAAGACGGGTTCCCCATATCATGCCAATGCTTGCCCAGATGGCCATGACGACATAAATAAACATTGACATCCAGGATGCAGGTACATGAATGAAGATGATTCGGTAGACTTCTCCCTGCTTGTAATCTGTCGGAGAGACGAACAGTCCGAGGTACAGGCCGACAAGGGTCAGAACAGCGGCAAGCACGGCGAAGATAGGAATCAGTTTTCCGGCCAATGGAAAAAAGGTTGCAGGCGATGAATATTTGTACCAGTTTATCGACATCTCACATCAATCAGTTGATATCTTCACAGCAGAAGAGGCAGCCCAGGGGGCAAAACACAGAGCGAAGACCAAGCATGCTCCCAACAGGTAAAAATGACCATCGAGTCCAATCCCTGAACGATATGCCTCGACAGAACCTGCCCCGAAGATCAGGACAGGGATGTACAAGGGCAGTATCAGAACGGAGATCAGGATATTTCCCCCACGAATGCCCAATGTCAGGGCAGCGCCTATGGCACCGACCAGACCGAGTACGGGGGTCCCGATCAGTAATGACAGGGTGAGAACAATAAGCGCTCCAGATTCAAGCTGATATTGTAACCCAAGGATTGGGGCAATCAATACCAGTGGTAACCCTGAAATGCACCAGTGAGCCATTATTTTTGCAAGGACCATCAGGGAAAGTGGGGCCGGATTCAGGATTGTCTGTTCCAGCGAGCCATCTTCATGGTCTTCGGCAAACAGACGCCCCAGTGAAAGCATGGTGGAGAGCAGGGCGGATACCCACAGGACACCAGGTCCCATGGTCTGCAAGAGCTGTTTTTCAGGATCCAGGCCAAGCGGAAAGAGTGAAATGACAATCACAAAAAAGAAAAGTGGTGTCAGGGCATCGGTTCGCCGACGAAGTGCCAGGAGGATATCGCGCCGGAACTGATGAAAAAAGATCGACATCATGGTTACGGACCGTTGGGAGGCTTCAGTTTTCATCAAGTGCAACCCGTTTGACCTCCATCCCCTGGAATGCAACTTCCTGATGGGTGGTAAGTATAATGCGTCCTCCACTGTTCAGGTGTTGCCGCATGATCATCAGGACATGGTCAATTGAATCATGGTCCAGCGCAACAAAAGGTTCATCCAGAATCCACAGTGTGGCACTGTCAAGGAGCAAGCGGCAGAGTGCAACACGTCGTTTCTGCCCCTGTGAGAGATAACGGCAGGGCTTCAATGCATGCTCGATCAGTCCCAGGCGTTTCAGGGCATTACGCAACTGATTGTCAGAACATTGCTGACCACTCAATACCAGTGAAAAACGGATGTTCTCAAGTACTGTCAGTTCCAGTTTCAGGGCATTCAGATGTCCGAGGTAGAGCAGATCCGCATAATAGTCGTCTCCCCAGTCCTGGATTGCTTTTCCTTTCCAGAGAATCTCTCCAGCCGATGGAGAGAGCAGTCCACTCAATGTCCTCAACAAGGTGGTTTTTCCAGAACCATTGGGGCCCGATACCCACAACAGCTCTTTCTCAGACAGGCTGAATGTCAGGTTTGAAAATAGCGGACGCTCTCCGCGTCTGCACTCAAGTTGGTGAACCTGCATGGATTCCTTGGGTCCGAATGATCATCGCAAAACGAATTATTCTAAACTATCTGATCTTCACGTAGTAGTATTATGCTCATATGTCATATATGATTTTTTGATGAACGAACAAGGCCCTATCTGTTATACAGGAACTGTCTCTGGGAAGGTTCAGGGGGTGTTCTTTCGCGCCGAGGCGAGAGAGAATGCAAGACGCCTGGGTTTGACCGGCTGGGCGAGAAATCTGCGAGATGGTCGTGTTGAGTTCATGGTCTGTGGAGATAGAGACCCCGTAGAGACATTTGTCTCATGGTTGCATCAGGGAACCCCATTGTCTAAAGTGGATGAGGTGAGGCTTACTTCCGCTCCATATAAACAATTTTCCGGATTTGAAATCCTGAAAGATCACGACTGATAGCCATGCTGGCAAGAATGTTTCGGGGAATCTATACGGCCCTGTTCTATCTCCTGCTACCCCTTGTCCTGTGCAGACTGTGGGTTAAGGGAACGAAGGTGCCCGGTTATCGCAGCGGCTGGATGCAGCGTTTCGGCTGTTTTCCTCATGTTGCAGGAAATCGGTCCATCTGGGTTCATGCTGTTTCAGTAGGTGAGGTTCGTGCGGCGATGCCCTTGATTGATGCACTGCTGCTGCGGCACGGCAATATGCCTCTGGTACTGACTACAACAACACCAACAGGGCATGAGGTGGCAAAACGCCATTATCAGAATCGTATATTGGTTGGATATCTTCCCTACGATGTTCCATCCATGGTGAACAGGTTTCTATCTCGGACAAGGCCAAGAATGGGCATCATCATGGAACGAGAGTTATGGCCAAACCTGTTCACCATGTGCAAACGACAGAATATTCCTCTGTTGCTGGCCAATGCCAGAATGTCACAAAATTCCATGCAAAAGTATCATCTTGCAGGACCACTCGTTCGGGAACTTCTTTCAGCACTGACTGTTGTCAGTGTTGTGTCAGAAGAGGATCGATCCAGATTTATAGAATTGGGCATTTCACCGGACCAGCTTCTGGTAACAGGAAATCTGAAGGCGAATGCACTGCGCCAACCAGATAAACCCGAAATGAAGAGCCGGATACGATTACGTCTGGGTCATATACGTCCCAGATGGCTGGCCGCGAGCACACATTCTGGAGAAGAGAGCATCGTCCTTGATGCCCACGAAAAACTTCTGCATGTCATGTCGGAGGCACTGCTGATTCTGGTTCCCCGTCATCCAGAACGTTGTCATGAAGTGCAGAGCATGTGCAAGGAAAAAGGTATAGAATCCATGCTTTTCAGTCAGGGCGATACGGTTGATTCCACGACCCAGGTATTGATTGTTGATACACTGGGAGATCTGATACATTTCTACTCGCTTGTAGATGTCTGTTTTGTGGGCGGGAGCCTGTGTCCTGTTGGTGGCCATAATGTCCTGGAGCCTGTCATGGATGATTGTGCAGTACTCTTTGGTCCTCATGTCTGGAATTTTGACGACATATGTCGCGCGTTACGAAAAAAGGGGGGGGGCATAGAGGTCAGGGATAGCATGGACCTGATGGAGACAGTTCAGCGGTTGCTTGTGGATCCTCGGGAAAGGACATGCATGATCGAGCAGGCCAGCAAGGTTCTCGAGGACCACAAGCAGTCTCTTCCATTGCATCTGGAAAAGATTGAACAGATGATTGGAAGGCACCTAACAGAAGATGAAATGATGAGTGAAGCCGGATGAAAGTGAAGACAGTTATGCTTGGATTCGGACTGTTATGTCTGATTGCGGCCATTGTATTTTCCGGGGTGGTCTGGTTTATTTCTGAACGTTTGCCCTCTGAACATGACATCAGGGATATTCATCTGCAGATCCCGATGCGTGTTTATACTGCAGACGGTAAATTGATTGCTGAATTCGGAGAAAAGAGAAGGATTCCCAAGGCCTATCAGGATATCCCCATCACTTTGGTTCACGCATTTATTGCGGCAGAGGACGATAGGTTCTTCAGGCATCATGGTGTGGATGTTGCGGGTCTGCTGAGGGCGGCTTGGCAGTTGATCAAGACTGGAAGAAAAGACCAGGGTGGCAGTACCATCACCATGCAGACTGCCAGGAATGTCTTTCTGGGCCGTCAGAAAACCTATCTCAGAAAATTGAGTGAGATTCTGCTCGCCCTGCGAATGGAGAGGATCCTCTCCAAGGAACAGATCATGGAGCTTTACCTCAACAAGATATATCTTGGCAATCGTGCCTATGGTGTGGGTGCCGCAGCCCAGGTCTATTATGGAAAGAAACTTGATGAACTGAACCTGGAGGAGGTGGCAATGATTGCAGGCCTTCCCAAGGCTCCTTCAAGATACAACCCCATCGTTAATCCAGAGCGTGCACGAATTCGCCGCAACTATGTGCTCAGTCGGATGCTTGAACTGGACTTCATTTCAAGAGAGGATTACCTGCGAGCAACGGGAGCAGCAGATAATGCCTATCAGCATGGTCGGGTTTCTGAAGTCGAAGCTCCACATCTGGCCGAGATGGTCAGATCCGATATGGTAAAAAGATTTGGTGAAAAAGCTTATACACAGGGATATCGCGTTTATACCACGCTTCGCTCGAACCTGCAGCAGGCAGCCAATATGGCGGTGAGAAACAATCTTCTGAAATATGATACTCGGCATGGTTATAGAGGGCCGGAACGTTCCCTGGGAAATGGAACCGATCTTTCCACAAAACCCTCACCGGACGTTCTGGAAGAATGGGTCGATTCGATAAGGCGTTTTCCTGAGATTGGGCACCTGCTTCCTGCAGTGGTGGCAGAAATCAAAGACAAGTCGGTGGTTGTATTGACGAGAAATGGCCGCGAAGTCTTGATTCCCTGGGAAGGGTTGAATTGGGCACGACCCTATATTAGTGAATCAGCAATCGGACCTGCACCCAGGCAGGCTGCCGATATACTGCATATTGGAGATATCATTCGCATTACGCCTTCTACATCTGGAAAAGGCTTTTGGCGGTTGACTCAGATTCCGCAGGCAGAGGCATCTCTTGTTGCACTTGATCCCCAAAATGGTGCTATCGTTGCAATGAATGGTGGATTTGATTATCTCTTGAACAAGTTCAATCATGTTACCCAAGCCAGACGTCAACCTGGTTCCAATTTCAAGCCATTTCTTTATTCTGCAGCCTTGGAAAATGGCTATACAGCCGCCTCGCTGATCAATGATGCGCCGGTAGTTTTTGATGACCCGTCCCTGGAGACCATTTGGAGACCCGAGAACTACAGTGGCAAATTTTTTGGTCCGACTCGATTGAGAGAGGCGTTATACAAATCCAGGAATTTGGTGTCTATAAGACTCCTTCGTGCTGTCGGAATCGAGAAGGTTATTCAGTATGTCAAACGATTTGGCTTCAATGAGGCCGATCTCCCACATAACCTGTCTCTGGCACTTGGAAGTGCTTCAATATCTCCTTTGCAAATTGCTCGTGGCTATGCGATTTTTGCCAATGGCGGTTTTTTTATTGAACCGTATTATATCGACCGGATTGCCGACAGAAACAATGAAATACTTTTTCAGGCCGAACCGGTAATAGTCTGCAAGGCCTGTATAGATAAACATGACGAGCTTCGTCCCAATAGGCAGGAAGAGGTTCTTATTCCTCCGGAACGTCTCGCCAAACGCGTGATTGAAGAAAGAAATGCCTACATCATGACCACAATCCTGCAGGATGTGATCAAGAAGGGAACCGGCAGACGTGCACGAGTACTGGGTAGAAAGGATATTGCAGGGAAAACTGGTACAACCAATGATCAGAAAGATGCCTGGTTTTCCGGATTCCAGCCGCAGCTTGAGGCAACGACCTGGATTGGATTCGACAGGGTGCGTTCGCTTGGGCCGCGAGAGACGGGTTCAAGAGCGGCATTGCCCATCTGGATTGATTTCATGAGGATCGCATTGAAAGATATACCAGAGGTAACAGTTAGCAGACCGGCAGGGCTGGTTACGGTAAGAATCGATCCTGTTACAGGGAAAAGAGTGCATGCAAATGTCAGGCCCTCCATTCTGGAAATCTTCCGACGGGAAAATATTCCACAATATCTGCAGAAAAAGGAAGCGTCGAGGCCTACAGACTTTTCTCCTGAACAACAGCTTTTTTGAGTTCAATGCCATGAAAGCGGTCGCTATGGCATCTCTGCTGATCCTGGCATCTGCCAGCCTTTTTGAATCTGCCGTTTTATATGCTGACACGGCGTCCGTCGTCGGAAATAGATCGAGCGTTTCCTTATATCAGGATATGGCGTTTGTTTCTGCAGGTCCATTCATCATGGGGAGTGACGCATCCGATGAAATGACCGCAAAATCGATTTATGGTTTGCGAATACATACTGTGCATGATCAACATCCCCGTCACGTCATGTCTCTTTCTTCCTTCTGGATTGATATCCATGAAGTATCAAATATTGAATACAGACAATTTGTTGAACAAACAGGTCATGCCGTCCCATTTTCATGGACGCAAAATGCCTTTAATGTAGAAGACAGAAGGTTGAGGTCAGCACATATCGAAAACCTTCGATTGATTGCGAGAGATTACTTGCGACTCGACCTGGATGTAAGCACCATGAATAGAAGAGAGTTATTGATGGCAATTCTTGATGCACGTCGAGCCTATGGGCAGTTACCTGTGACAGGTATAAGCTGGTATGATGCAAGTGACTATTGTCATTGGAAGGGGAAAAGGTTGCCTTCCGAAGCGGAATGGGAAAAGGCTGCAAGGGGAACCGATGGTTCCAGGTTTCCCTGGGGAGATCAATGGAAGCCTTCCATTTTGCTGGATCAGGCTGAGCACGGGCTCATTTCTGTAAACTCGATTACAGAGGATCGGTCATCCTATGGAGTCAAGTTTATGGCAGGAAATGTGATGGAGTGGGTAAATGATTGGTACCAGGCCTATCCTGGATCCGATTATCATTCGGACAAAATGGGAAAGATTTATAAGGTTATAAGAGGGGGGAGCCTCGATACGGGGCATTATATGCTACAGGAGTTCTATACAGGGAGTCATAGGGCATTTCTTGAACCGGAAAAGTCTGGAGAGGATCTTGGATTCAGGTGCGCCGCGACACCAGAATAGTATGCATATCGACGGGCTCAACCAACCTGCTTGCGCCTCGGGTCTGCGAATATGATTCTGAAGCAGGCCCCCTGCCCGGGTCGATCGAGGTATTCAATCCTGGCCTGATTGGCCTCACACATTTCCTGCGTGACGTATAGGCCAAGCCCAGTCCCCTCACTGGATTGCGTGAAGAACGGGTCGAAAATATGTGCAATATCTTCCTCTGCAATCCCTGGCCCGAAATCATTGACTTCCAGATAAGGGCCAGGTAGATCTCTGCTTAGCCCACCTCGTATCAGGATTTTTTCACCTTCTATATCTTTCGTATAACGCAGTGCGTTGCCACAAAGGTTCCATAGAATCTGTTCAAAATGCACCGGGTTCATTCGTATCTGTGTTTCTTCGGGTGTGATCTCAAGGCGGATATCTGATACTTTTAGGCCATGATGAAGGATAAATGCATCCTTGAATGATTCCAGCTTGTCTTTCAGAGACATAAGGACAGGTGGTGAGGTATCTCCACGACTGATTCGCATGATACCCTCGATAATGGCATTCATTCTCGTGGACTGTTCCATGATGATGTGAAGAAGCCTTTGGTCTGCCGAAGTCAGTTCTGTAGATTCCGACAGGAGTTGTGTTGCATGCGCTATGGCTCCCAGAGGATTTCTGACTTCATGAGCAATATTTGCACTGAGTTTCCCGAGAGATAGCAGCTTCATTTGTTGTGCCTTCTGTTTGGTCGCAGCATCATCTTCCAGAAAAATCAATACATTCTGGGCATTGTCATTGCCGGAGCCGGCAAGATGAACAAAACGCGGTGTAATGGGAGATGGCAATCCGGAGATTCTTAGCGGCTGCGGGTATTCCTCATCATGGTCCAGAAATGAACGATAGGTGGAGTAGAGTGCGGGTGAGATATCTTTCAACGGCATGGAATGGACATCTCTTGTCAGACCAAGCAGTCTCATTCCTGAGTCATTGATCATTGAGATTCTGTGCATTTGATCGATAACGACCACACCAGTCTGCATTCTCTGCAGAACATATTCAGTGAGTTGTTGAATCTGAAGAAGGTTTTGTCGTCGTTGTTCGGCAAGTGCCTCGCTGGAGTGCAGTCGTTGTGAAAGAAAATTGGTAATCAGGGCCGCTGCCATGATGCCAATTCCATTCATGCCGGTATGAATGTAGTCAATGGGTGTGACAAGGTCGCCGGAAAGATGTGAAAAAAGTTGTTCCCCGAGTACGGCCAGGACAGCCAGGGAGGCCAGATTGATGGCTGTTTTTCTGGTTGCAATAATTGAAGCACCTGCAATAGCGACAATGAGAAGGATGCCAAATCCTGTTTCGCTTCCTCCATAAAAATGGAGAAGCAATGTCAATGCCGTAATATCAGTGAGAGACAGGAATACAACCTGAAGATCAAACCTTGGTTTTCTGAATGTGATAAGGAGGCTGCCAAGGATACCTACTGCAAGGTATGACAGAACAATTGTTGAGAAGAATAGCCGGTCTTCCTGTGTCAGCCTGAGAAAGTCAGGTTTGCTGGCGCTGATAATGAACAGGGTGAGAGCAAGAAAGATCTGATAAAGATTCAGGACTCGAAGAGAACGCCATGATTGGTGGCTCGAGTGTTCAGACATGTCAAGCGCAATCAAATTTGATAAATCAGAGCGGATTCACAAGGCATGCAAATCTTGTTCAGATATGTCGCTGAACCGAAAAATCGGCAAGAAATTCAAGGGCACGTTTGTAATTCGAGTCTGGCAGAAGCGTGATGCAGGCCTTGGCTTCACTTGCCTGTTTTATTGCCTGTTTGTGAGCATAATCTGTGGCGCGTGTATCATGAATGATCTCGATGATATCCTCGATGTTGACATCCTTTCCACAAATTGCATCTCGAAGCAGCGCAGTTTGGGAAGCTGTTCCCCTTGACAAGGCATAAATCAGTGGGAGAGTCGGTTTGCCTTCAGCCAGATCATCGCCTATATTTTTCCCCATGTCCTGACTATCGGCATCATAATCCATGATGTCGTCGATCAACTGGAAGGCAATTCCAAGATATTTTCCGTAACTTTCCAGAGGGGTTTCGAATTCCTGCCTGTTTGCGATGATGCTTCCCAGTTTTCCGGCAGCAGAAAAAAGTTGTGCCGTTTTGTCGAGGATCACCTGCATATATCGTTCTTCGGTAGTGTCCGGATCATGACAGTTCATCAACTGCATGACCTCTCCCTTCGCAATATTATTGGTTGCATGCGCAAGAACCTCCATGATCCTCATGCTTTTGGCTTCAACCATGAGCTCGAAGGCTCTTGAATAGATAAAGTCCCCGACCAGAACGCTTGCGGCATTGCCCCATACCTCATTGGTCGTCTTTTTGCCTCGTCTCATTTCGGAATGATCAACCACATCATCATGAAGAAGGGTGGCGGTATGAATCAATTCTATGATTGCGGCAAGGAGGATATGGGTCGATCCTTCCTCATAACCGCAGGCGCGCGCACTGAGGAGTAGCAATTTTGGCCTAAGCCTCTTTCCGCCATTGAGTATGATATAGCTGCTTAATTGACTGATCAGTGAGACATCTGATTGCAGACTGTCCTGCAACAGGGTATTGACGAGCCCCATATCATCCCTGACAAGCTCCTGAACAGTCTCAGCATCCATGCAAGTACTCTCGTAATTGTTGCAGACGTTGTTCTGTACCGATATCAAACCAGACTCCGTTGTAAAATTCTCCTGTTATGCGATTTTCCTTGATAGCTTGAATCAGTACATTTCTTAGAGGGACCCTGCCATTCGAAAACATAAAAGGTGGCTGGAACAATTCAGGTCGAAATATTCCGATTCCGCTATAAGTATACCGTTTTCCTGTCTTCAGGTTGATTCTTTGTTCTTCCAGACCAAAATCACCTTCTGGATGATGAGGGGGATTGTCGACCATCACGAGGTGGGCGAGCCCATCAGGATCTTTGGATATGAGGGCAGAAAAGTCATAATCGCACCAGATGTCGCCGTTTATCACCAGAAATGGGGATTTCCCGAGGAAACCCAGGGCATGCCGGATACCACCTGCCGTTTCCAGTCCAGAAGGGGGTTCGGGTGAGAACTGGATATGCACATCATAGCAACGTCCGTCTCCCAGTTTCTCGAGAAACTGTTCTCCCAGATGGGCATGATTGATGACAATGTGACGTATGCCGGATTGGCGAAGTCGCTTGATCAGATGGACTATCAGCGGTTGCCCCTGTACCGGAAGCAGTGGTTTTGGTACATGATCGGTAAGCGGTCGCATACGCTCCCCTCGACCAGCTGCCAGGATCATGGCATTCATCAGGAATTACTCTGGTCTTGGCGCACGTGACAACAGATTTTCAACAGCCTGCTGTGGTGACATGCCTTCATGTAAAACAAGATTGATCTGTTCGATAATCGGAACATTCAGTTGATGCTTCCTTGAAAGATGATAGATTTCCCTGGTTGTCTGGTATCCTTCAACCGCCTGTCCAATCTGTTTGATGGCTTCTTCTGGGTGAATGCCTTGTGCAAGTGCCAGACCAAACCTCCGGTTTCTTGACTGGTTGTCTGTGCAGGTCAGGACAAGATCCCCCAGACCCGCTAGGCCCATGAAGGTCTTCTGTTCTCCGCCTTCAGCCAAGCCAATCTGCAGCATTTCATTAAGACCACGTGTGATCAGTGCCGCGCGAGTATTTGCACTGAACCCCAGTCCATCGGAGATGCCGGTTGCAATAGCGAGAACATTTTTGATGCTTCCCCCCAGTTCAACACCGATGACATCCCGGCTTTGGTAGACACGAAAGCACACACTGTGCAATGAGGAAATGATCTTTTGCGCATGCTGTTCAGAGCTTGATGCCAGGGTGATGGCCGTGGGCAGTCCTTGCGCCACTTCTTTGGCAAAGGTGGGGCCCGAAAGAACAGCGATGGGCATGTTGTCATCGAGTTCGTCGGATACAACCTGATGCATGAGAAGTCCGGTTTGCGGCTCAAGGCCCTTGGTTGCC
>RFGN01000061.1 GCA_003696645.1 Gammaproteobacteria bacterium
CTCAGCAGTTAGTGGATCGGCTGCTATACTCTGCCTGGGCTAAGCGAACAACTGCTGAGTTCGGTGTTCTCCCCGAGTTCGTCTATCTCGAGGCAGGTGACGTTATCACAATTAACGCTATGGGCTTTACCCGTGACATGAGACTTGAGACTGTCGCTGATGGTGCTTTCCGTCGACTGACCGCTCGGTCCTTTGACGCTGGTATTTTCGAGGGGGGCGGAGGCGAAGGTCGAACCCAACCGATCAATATCCAGCCTGTGGCGAGTTCGGTTATCTTTGCTATCATGGATCTGCCTACTCTTCGTTCCACCGATACTCCGTTCCAGCCCTATGCTGCGGCGTATATCAACCCCTGGCCTGAGGTCAACATCTATAAGTCGATTACGACTAGCAACTACGGTCTCGATACAACACTGATCGCTCCCGCTGTAATCGGCGAAACTACTGACCCGTTTAATTCCGGTGTCACTGATGTATGGGACAACGCGAATGAGCTCAAGGTTCAGATTTACTCCGGCAGCCTAAGCACCCTCACCGAAGAGTCTGTCTTGAATAACGGCAATGCCTTGGCAATCGAAAATAGCAGTGGTGGTTGGGAAATCTTGCAGTTTGTGAATGCGACTGCCACAGGAACGGATACCTATACACTTACGAAGCTGCTCCGCGGTCAGCTTGGTACTGAGGACAATATGGAAGATGCTCTTCCTGCTGGTGCTCGGGTCGTGCTGATTGACACAACGCTTCAACAGGTGCAGCTGGGGCTAAATGATGTAGGTCGCGAATACTACTACAAGTATGGTCCCGCAGATAAGGATATCGGTGACTCTACCTATATCACTATCCAGAAGACTATGAACGGCCGAGGCCTACGTCCCTTCTCGCCTGTGCATATTAGGGCAGTTGATAATGGCGGCGACTGGGATATCACTTGGATTAGACGTGACCGCCTTGGCGCCGATGGATGGGACTACGTTACCGATATTCCTATGAGTGAAGCCACTGAGAGTTACGAAGTTGATATCATGGCGGGAGTCGGCTCAAGCACAGTAGTCAGAACTTTGTCCGTGACAGGATCGACCACTGTAACATATACTGCTGCTCAACAATCCGCAGATGGTGTCACTGGACCAACCGACGTGATAGTCTATCAAATGAGCGACCAGGTTGGCAGGGGGACCGGACGTCGCACAACCATCGACCCCTGAGGAGACATAACAATGGCAAACACCGAAAACCTTAACCTTCCTGTGGTAGCTGCATCCCAGGCTCAGAAGCATGTTACGGTTAATGAGTCGCTCTATGCTCTTGACGCAATCGTCCAACTGGCTGTAATCGACAAGGACCTGACTTCTCCTCCAGGCTCACCGACTGCAGGTGATAGGTATATTGTCGGTGCATCATCGACAGGGGCTTGGGCCGGTCAGGACGGCAACATTGCAGCATACCAGAATGGCACTTGGGAGTTCTATACTCCTAAGAGTGGTTGGGTTGTCTATGTCGAGGATGAGGGTATACAGTATCTCTATCTCTCTGGAGCATGGTCTAGCCTAAATTTGTCCCCTGACGGTATTCAAGATCTTGAGCTTCTTGGGGTCAACACCACCGCAGATGCCACAAACCGGCTTTCGGTCTCCTCCCCGGCGACGCTGTTCACCGGCGAGGGCGCGGGGCATCAGCTCAAGATCAACAAGGCGGCGGACACCGACACCGCCTCGCTCCTGTTCCAGAGCAACCTTACCGGCCACGCCGAGATGGGGCTGGCTGGCAGCACCGATTTCACGATCAAGACCTCCTCGGACGGCACGTCGTGGTTCACCGCGCTGCAATGCGCCTCGGCCAATGGCATGGTCTCGTTCCCGGCGGGCGTGAGCGGGCGAATCGAGGTGTTCAATACGGGTAATTCC
>RFGN01000455.1 GCA_003696645.1 Gammaproteobacteria bacterium
ATAGATTACGGATCTGGCCTGATACCGACTCAGATATTCGTGGATGACTTCCCAATCCACTTCGGTATTAGTGGTTCTGCACTGCGTCAGTTTCTTTGCTTTAAATTCAACTGGATCACCCTCCGGAAGGAATTTCGCCGGCAAAAGGGTGTGGATCAATCCAAAGGTGCCATCCGGAAAAGCATGCACATGCATCAACAATGGAGAAGCCCGTCGGGTTCTCTTATTCGCGGAAGGCGCAATATCCACTTTGGCATTATCCGATGAAAAGAAATAGTTGTGAGGCAGTCCGAACACAGCCCTCTGAGGAAGTTCATTTGGACAGGTCCCGGCTGCGGCATTGCGGATCAAATCATGATCCTCCGAAAAGTTCTGCTCGGCTGGTAAGCCATTAACCTTGTGTACCCCACCGGAATTCCGTCCATAACTCCTATACATCTGCAATTCCTTGCCTCCAGCGCCCAACAAATCCCATGCATCTGATCCCGTCATGGATATTTCGATGCGGCTCCAAGAGGAAAAGGCTGAAAAGGTTGGCAATGCATTCTGCTGTGGAATGCTTCCAATTATATTAGCCACAAAGGTTTTAAATTCCCCAGAATTTTTTGGCACGCTATTCAATTTATTGGAAGAAATGAGAGAAAGAGAGCCAAACCCTTTTCTGGACCGGCTTCCCAGTCCTCCAAGGGTTCCAAGACAATAAAGGGCATTTTTCACAGATTCAATATCATCATCGGCGCTTTTGGGTCGAAACAGCAATCTCGCAGTTATCTCTCCAGAAAGCACCGCAGGGCGCAGGCATCCATCCCTGAAATGCCATAACCCCTGCCCCATCAAATATGATTGCCAGATACATTTGCCAGAAATCTTTCCAACCCGAATATTTTGCTGTCCCAGCGACAACTGAAAGATTCCCTGCCCCCCCTGCTCGGCCGATCCACCAAACAGATGCACTTCCGCTGCATGCATTGAACGCAATGCAGCCGTCTCGTTGCCTCCACTTTCCAGGTAAAATCTCCCCCAGTTCAACGCACGCCACCAGAAGCGCAGCGCACCCTTGAACGACGGTGGACGAATACCGTCAT
>RFGN01000062.1 GCA_003696645.1 Gammaproteobacteria bacterium
AAGAAGCATCCGACAGCTTTGAGGCAGCCATTGCCAAGGTTTTGAAAGAACTGGAAACCCTGCTCCGCAAACACAAAGACAAGATGTACAAGCATTGAGAGCGCTTACACGGTTCAACAATTTGCTTACCATTCTGACAAAAACAGCAAAGGCAGTATCTTACGCTCATGAAGCTGCTGGCTGCCATACTGCTGCTGTTCATTGGTTCAGGAGGATTGCTTTCACAGCCTGTTTCTTTCCATCACCTGGATACTGACGACGGCCTTTCTCAGGGGCATGTAAACCACATGCTCAAAGATAGCCGTGGTTTCCTTTGGGTGGCCACCCAGGATGGACTCAACCGCTTCGATGGATACAGTTTTCGGCAGTTCGTTCATGACCCTTCCGATGTCAATTCCCTTTCCGGAAACTATGTGTGGTGCCTCTTGGAGGCTTCTGATGGCAAGCTGTGGGCGGGCACTTTTGGAAAGGGCATCTCCGTGTTCGATCCGGTGTCTGAGACTTTCACGACCTTGAATCCGGTTCCGCTGGATGAATCGACCACGGCGCCCAATTCCATCAGGACGCTTACCGAACACCCTCAGGGAACTGTGTGGGTGGGAACGGATGACGGATTGTGGGTTTACGATCTTGCCAAAGGCCAGTTCAAGGCATTTGATCCGGGAATTTACCATCGTGCTTTCATCAACATTTTGGATGTTTTTCCCTTCGGGGAAAATGCCGTGCTGCTGTGCAGTGGCACCGGCCTGTACCATTTGTCCCTCGATTCAGGTGAATTGGATTCCCTGGATTTGGGTGTTTCGGGGCTTTCTTGCCATGAGGTGGTTCAGGCAAAGAATGGACAACTACTGATAGCAACGAGCAAGGGACTTTTCATGTGCAATTTGCTTGAAAAAGAAGGCCGCGCAAGCATTGGCAACTGTAATGTTTTGCTGCCCGATGATTATGTGAGTTGCCTGATGCCAGGGCATGCCAATGAAAAGTGGGTGGGTACCAACCAGGGACTCGTGAGCCTGGACTTTGCTGCTCAACCTCCCTCCTTGAAACGATGGAGGATAGATCCACAAATGCCAGGTTCTCTTTCCAGCGACATCGTGACCTGCCTTTTGGAGGTGCAGCCCGGTTTGGTTTGGGCTGGCACCAGGCAGGGCATCAACCAGTTTTCGATTGAACCACCGGTTTTCCAAAACCTGGGAGGCAGCAGCGGTCAGCTGCCGCTTTGCTCGGATGCAGTTCTGGGAATTGCGGAAGATGGCAACGACAACCTCTGGGTAGCCACTCGCAAAGGCCTTACCCGCATCGGCAATTTTCATTTGCCGAAGGAAAAATGGACTTTCGACTGCCTCTTGCCACAGCAGGAGCCTACCATGCCTTACGATTACGTTCTCAAGGTGAAACAGGACCGGGCGGGGCAGCTCTGGGCCCTTTTTCGTCGCAATGGCTTTGCTGCTTTGAACCAAAGACCCGACGGTTCCTGGTTTTTCCGGCGACCGTCTTTTACCGAAGGAGAAATGCCACCAGACATGGGCCTAAACGACCTGGAAATGGATGCCGATGGCGTTTACTGGCTCAGCACACCCGGCATCGGCTTGCACAGTTGGAATCCTGTATCAGGAGAGTACCGGCAATACCGCTCGGCTGAAAACGACTCTCTGACCCTTCGCCACGATTACGTCTTTGGCACCTTCCACGACAGCCGTCAACGCCTCTGGGTAGCTACTGCCAATGGCGGCCTCTGCCTCATGGACAAGGCCCGGGGCACTTTCAGCTGCCACACCAGCGAAGAAGGCAACCCCACCAGCATTAGCAGCAACATGGTGCTCTCCGTTTTCGAAGACAGCCAACAGCGCCTTTGGGCCTGTACTGCCAACGGGCTTAGCCTGATGCTGCCTGACGGTAGTTTTCGCCGTTTTTACCGAAGGGACGGACTCCCCAATGACGTGATTTACGGAATGCTGGAAGACAGTGACGGCGCCCTGTGGGTGAGCACCAATGCCGGACTGGCCAAACTCCAACTGGCAGATAGCAGCCTGGTCGTGGAAGTGTACGACCGAGGGGATGGCATCCAGGGCAATGAGTTCAACCAACACGCCTTTCTGGAAACTTCGGATGGCCGCCTCTGTTTCGGCGGTGTAAACGGACT
>RFGN01000456.1 GCA_003696645.1 Gammaproteobacteria bacterium
GAAACTATTCTTTCGATGACTGGCACGATTCATTCGTTCCAGCGAGCTTTCCAGCCGGTTGAGATCGAGGAGACTGCCCTTCTGCCCCCAAAAGGCATTCCTGATTCGCAGACTGGAATGACCACTTGTCTGGCTTCTGACTGAATCGATTCGTCCCTGCAGCACCCTGATATTCAATATTCCATTTTGAATCTTCTGATCGGTCAGATAGGGACGCGTGGTGACCCAACCCTCCTTCAGATAGGCCTCGGTCAGTACCGAGAGGATTTTCCGGATTCGCTCAGGTGACAGACAGGCACCTATGAAGGGCTGCAGCAGGTTTCTTCTCCTTCGGGGGGACAGAGGATCATCCTGCACTTGGATCTGGCGTAAAATCACGCATGTTTGTCCAGATGGCATGTTCTGGAAGGATGTCGATTCAGCGCCCTGTGGCGCAGACAACCCGTCAACCGACCACAAAGTCTGAATACAGATCAGAGCACAGAAAAAGAGGCGGGTCGGTTCACCCTGATATCGGTTTCTACTGGGTTGGCACCCTCCCGTCTTCACCATCCATCATCCTTTTTTGTTGTTGTTAAAGGATGACACGAAAAAAAACACTGACAGGTTCCCACTGCATCCCAGAAATGGGCAAGAAACTGATATGCTATTCAGTCAGAATGTCGCAGGCAGACTATCGTCTCAAAATGATAGGTGGTTGGAAACATGTCCAGCAGGGTAACCGAGGTCAGTTGATATTCTGGACCGAGTCCTTGCAGATCCCTTTTCAGGGTAGCAGGATTACAACTGACATAGAGAATCAGTTTGGGCTGCAAAGAGGCCACCCAATGACTCAGGGCTCGAAATCCCTTTCTCGGTGGATCAAGCACCAGGATATCAAAGGGACCGGCCACCTTGTGCAAGAAACTTTTCAGCGCATCGGGTTTAAAAAGATCAAGCTGTGTGGTATCCCTCCCCTGTTCGACCTGGAAATCCACACAGACCCTTGAACGGATATCTGAATCTTCCCTTTCCAGAACACCTTTCGTCAGGTTTCCATCTCCGGCAAACAGTTCCAACAGACGACCCTCCTGTGTTTTCTGCAGATGCGCCGCAATACATTCCTGCAGTTGTGCATTCATTTCGGAATTGACCTGGGTAAATCCGCCATGAGCATAAGGCAGATTCCAACTCTGCTGCACTTGTCCATCCCGAAGATAGAGTTCACAGTGCCCATCTTGTTTCGATGGTCTGTTCGACTTTTCGTGATAGAGCGACTGAAGCGCCCTTTGCAAGGCTGGTTCAACCAGACGACATTGAGGAATTTCGACAATTTCATCCATTTCTGCATCAATCAGGCCAAACTTGCCTCTGCGAAAATGGAGTTGAAGTCTATTACGATAGCCAAGGCGTTTCCGAGCTGGTATTACCTGAATGTCGACACCATCTCGTTGCAGAAGTGGCTGCATGGTTCTTGTCAATGATGCCTGCTTGTAACGCAGCTCCGAGGCATAATCGGTATGTTGGAAGTGGCAGCCTGGGCATTTATCCGCATGAGGACATTCTGGTTGCTTACGGTTTTCGGCAGACTGTTCCAACGCCACCATTCTGGCAAACCGGACCCCTTTTTTACGACTGACCAGTCGTGCCAGTCCCCGCTCGCCGGGAAGGACACGACGGATGAAGGTCACATGCCCATCCTGTTTGGAAACACCCTGTCCCATCGGATCAAGGTGTTCAATGTAAAAGGAGATCAGACCGTTGGATTTCCTGTTCAAATATTCATCTGTCTAGAAGGGCTTGATCCAGGAACAACGTTCTGTCAGATGACTCAACCCACGTTCAATAAAAACCGGGTTTTCTTCCAGTATATCATTCTCCTCCAGCAATCTTACCGAGTAATGATCGGCAAAAAGGTGTGCAACTTCTTCCTGTGAGACCGAGAAGGGTGGGCCGTTCATCTCGTTCTGGTCATACTCCATGGTGACCAACAGTATGGGAGACCCGGCAGGCAGAATCGAAAGCAGATGCTCCACATACCTGGGGCGTGATGAGTGAGACATCGCAATCAAGGCTGCCCGATCATACACCGCACCTACATCCTGCATGGCGTCTGCAGTCAGATCAAAAAAATCTCCACAGTACAGGGTATATCCTGGGGCCCAGAACTGGGTCAAATTTCCTTCCTCTGTCACTTCAGGCTGAAGCCCGCATTCTGCAAAGAAGCTTTCAACAGCGCCACGATTGAGCTCGATACCGATCACATGATGGCCCATTTCATGAAGCCAGATCATGTCCAGACTCTTTCCACAAAGCGGCACAAAGACCGCCTTGTGCTCAGGAATCTTGAGCTTTTTCCAATACTTCGTCAAATAGGGGTTGATCTCGGTCTGATGGAATCCGATCTCATTACGCTCCCATTTTTCATGCCAGAATTCTGCTTTCATGATTATTGATGCAATCTTGAACTGATTATAAATCAAATGCCTGAGTGCCAGATTCATTTTTCATCATGATGAAAAATGAAATGTCTTATGACCCGATTATACTTGAAAATCCTTATAAAGGACCACATGAAGTGGTCTACTTGAAAGCACTGAAGTTGACATGGTCATACCTTTTCATGGCCTCTCATTTAAGCCTCCTATTCAAATTTTCAGCGAATATCTGCACCGATCATGAAAACGATATGGACATTGGATAATGATCAATCAGATGTATCAC
>RFGN01000457.1 GCA_003696645.1 Gammaproteobacteria bacterium
ATACTCCGCCTCCGCAAAACTCAGCTGGTCCATGCTCCACCTCTCATCGGTTCGGTTGCACCATTCTATACCGAAACTGGAGAGTTTTTCAGAGATTCCTTAAGTCTGGCGGGCGTGAACAGGGATACCGATGGCCTGGACCTTGCCCCGTTGCTGACGAACACTCCGGCGCCATGGAGACATTCCTTCCTCGTTGAAAATTATGGCCCAGCAGAAGGGCAGTTCGGTGTTTGGTCCATGATCCGAACGGAAACGGGAAAATATATCGAATATCCAAGCGGCGAAAAGGAAGCATACGATCTGGTGAACGACCCTTACGAGGAGGTAAATATCTATAATTCCTTGCCATCTTGGAAACAGCAGAAACTTGCCGCCATGCTTGCTCCTCTGAAAGGAACGGCCATTGATAATATCCCGAGAAACCTTCCGGGATCGGTTGGCGTGCCCTTCAGCTATCAGCTTCAGCCCTGGGGGGGCGATCCCCCGTTCATTTGGTCGGCCGAAACCCCTCTCCCGGCCGGGTTGCAACTGGATCCCTACTCGGGCTTGATCAGCGGCGTACCTGCAAATGCCGGCCAGTTTCCTGTCTGGATTCAGGTCCAGTCATCTCGAATTGCGACCTATACGGGCCAGCCGCAAAAGTTTCTGCAGGAATTCACCTTCAACATCAACTGATTCGTTACGAGGATCTCAATGGACGATCGGTATAGGGGGATAAACATGGCAATACTGATACTCCTGATTCTTCTGACGGCTGGAACCGCCCAGGCGCAGATCCAGTTTGTCGAGGTCACTCAGTCATCGGGTATATACCATGCAGACGAGACCTGGGGGGCCGGCGCATGGGGTGATGTCAACGGGGATGACTGGCCTGACCTCTGGACGAATAATCATACCAAGCCAGGCAGCCTTTATGTGAACCAGCAAAACGGAACCTTTGTTGACGAGATCGCAACACGCATTCCCAACTATGTAAAGAATGACGAGCATGGAGCTGCCTGGGCGGATTTTGACCGGGATGGCGACCAGGATCTCATTGTTCTGGTGGGTGCGAGTCAAGGCAAGGGATCGGAGCCAAATCATCTGTTTGTGAACAATGGTGGCATCATGACGGATGACCCGTATACCTATGGTCTGGATTATCCGTTATCCAGGGGTAGGACGCCGCTCTGGTTTGATGCCAATAACGATGGCCTGCTGGATGTGCTGACCACTGCCTGGAAAAGACTGGATGCCATGAGTGATGTGTTTATCAACAATGGCGTATCCTTCCAGCCGATTCTGACAAGCATAGGCATTCAGCAGTTCCCCTCCCTCTATGCCCAGCTGGCGGATCTGACCGGGGATGGTATCCTGGATCTGGTAGTGTATTCCGAGAACTTCCCGCAGAGCGTCTGGGACTATGCCCAGAGCCCGCCTGTAGAGGTTCAGGGTGCGATCAACATGCCAACCACCAGCTTCGTTCAGGATTCGGTATTCGCGGATTTTAATAACGATCTGTTGACGGATTATTATGTGAGCCGGGGACCAGGAGGATACGGCGCCAAATGTGTTGATGTCATGAATAGCAATGAGCTGAGGCTGACGGTTCTGCCTGCGGGCAACGAGGAAGGTGCAAGTTTTGTGACAAGCGGCGTTCTGTCGCTGGATATGTCGGCTCAGTATTTCACTCCGATGGACTTCTACATCGGCAGCCAGGGAATCCACCCCATCACAAGACCCGTTGTTCTGGATCCTGCGGATCCGAATGTGGTCGGCATCAAACCCCATACCCCTGGTGTCGATTACGGCGTTTACATGGGCTACGATCCATATTCGAATATGTGGACCGTAACTGCAACGTTCCCGAATCTGAACAAGGCACAATTCCGAATCGACAGCACAGCTCCCATCAGCAGCTTTCAGGCCATCGGCTTCCATGAAAGCTTGGGACATGATGATCAGCTTATGCTGAAGTCCATTTCCGGCCAGTTTATTCAGGTACCTCTTGCCGGTGTCCGCAGCCGCTCGGTCGTGGCCGGGGATTTTGACAACGATATGGATGTGGATCTCTACGTCGTTCAGTCCAGGGGTTGTATCAATCAGCCCAATGTTCTTCTCGAAAACGACGGCACGGGCACATTCACTCCGGTACCGGCCGCAGGCGGTGCACAAGGTGCCACTTTGGGAATCGGTGATCATGTTTCAACCGTGGACTTCGACCGGGATGGATTTCTGGATCTGTATGTCACCAATGGCGATGCATACCCTGTATTTGCCCAGGAGGCCTCAGCTCAGCTGTTCAGGAACACCGGCAATGCAAACCACTGGCTGGAAATCGATTTAAAGGGCGGTTTATCTAACATTGACGGAATTGGCACACAGGTTTTTGTTACCGCAGGCGGCGTGACGCAGGTTCGGGCCATGGATGGCGGCATGCATCGATTCACCCAGAACCATAGCCGTCTGCACTTTGGACTGGGAGCAAATGCGGTGGCGGATACGGTTGAGATTCATTGGCCGAATGGAAAGATTCAAACCTTTACAGGCGTGCCAGCCGACAGGCTCTACAAGGTGGATCAGGCCCTGTAAACTTGATGCAGGAATAGCGCCTGTCCAGGCGCACTATGACTACAATGGGCAAGCCTAAGGGTAGGGAATGAATTTGCCCATGACTGCATTCTTGGGAGGATGAAGGTGGGTGCTCTCCCATGTGATGCCC
>RFGN01000458.1 GCA_003696645.1 Gammaproteobacteria bacterium
CCCACCCCACCCATTCCCCAACTCGCTCTAGCCAGCTCCCCAGCCAATCCCTCAATCGATTTAACCACGACTTATTCACAGGTTCCTCCGAGTCTCTCACCACTTCCTGCCCATCTCCCACTCTCAACCTCTCCACCTCCTCCAACCTCTCGATCATCCCCGCCTCCAACGCCCGATAGTTCTGCTCTAGCTCCTCCGAAATATCGCCCCTCAGCCTAGACCTCTCCTCCCGCAATACCGTCAGAGCCTCATGCAAATACCGCTCAGCCGACTCCAGCCTTCTCATCGCTCGCCTGACCTTCCCCTCCGCCAAAAACAGCCTTCCCTTCATCCATTGCTCATCCGCCTCAGTTTTCAAAAACGCCAGCTCATTTTTGTCCACTCTCATCAGCCGGTTCAACCACTTGCTTCCATAGTGCCTATCCGCCAACCGCGACGATCGCGCCAGCACCAATGCAGCCTCACGATAAAACCCATCTCGGATCAACTGCCATGCCGTCCTCATCGCCCCATTTCTCTGCCTGACAAAATCCACACACACCGAGCACCCATCCGGCTCCGGCCCCATCCCCACCACCTTAGTCAGAGCCTCCTCATCCCCAATCTCCAATATTTTCTGAAAATGATAAAGCACCAGACCCGAGATGTATCGCTTGGCCGCATCGAACAAACCACCCTTACTTGTATGAGTAAACTTAGTATCCACCGCCGCATAACCACGCTCAAACAGTTCATTAGCATCCTCCCAGGCGAACTGCTCCAAAAGATGAGCCAGTTCATGAATGATCGTGTCTACCGCCTTATCATGCACAGTCCCTTCCCCAGTTCCAGTAGACAAATCGCGAGCTATCCCCCGTTCCAATCCCATCGTCCTCCTACCCTCATGCATAAAGAACCCTCCCGCAAAATCCACTCTATTATCCAAAAGCACCACTTGCTCAATCCCCACCATCCCTGCGATCCATCCCGCTATCTGCACCAACCTCTCCTCCTGAGGCGTTTTCTCATCTTCTACCACAAAGTCTTCTATATGTCCCACCTGCTCATGCGCCTTCTCAATAGCTCCAGCCTGCTCCTTAGCTTCACCGTATGTCCCCTGACTTTTCATCAACTCCCGAGCCTGATCAGATTGTTTCTCCAGCCGAACAGTCGGCTTATACCCTACCTTCTCCAGTCGTTTCTGCTCCTGCCTCCCATACCTTTCAGCCACCAACGCCTGCCTCTTGGCCAAAATAGACATCTTCGAATCAGGATCATTCCTGTCCGCCAGTACCTCCAGCAAAATAATCAGCTCGATATAGTCGGTATTACTCCCGATACCCGTTGTCGTCTCCACCTCAGATAATTTCCTCAGTCCCTCGTAGTCGATGACCCCCTCAGACTCAGCCCCATTGATAGCATTAGCCAGCTCCACCAACTCGGGTTTGAACTCAAACGCCTCAGTGTAGTGCTCATTAGTCGTCAGGTCATCAGCCAGCACCCCAAAACCAAACCCACCCTCATCTGTCAAGGCTTTGTAAGCTAGCGCTTTATAAAATGCCACCGCAATATACTTTTGCACCAGCTTCACCGACACATCCTCAAATCCCGTCCGGCTCCGCGTCAGCTTCAGAGGCAACCGGATCACCATCCCCAGCTCACTTACATATTGATCCCGCAAATGCTTGGGCACCAGGGCAAAAAACTCATGATCAGCGCTCACCCCATCCACCCTCAACCCCGTCGCATCCACTATCTGGGTCGGCATATCTTTAGTCTCATAGATTCGAACATGAGGGTCTGCCTCATCGGTCACCAGATCCAACATCTCCACAGGCTTCACCTCCCCAATTACCCGAGCCGATACCTCCACTTTCTCCGGTTTTCCTGACTTGGGGTCCACTATCTTCACCGAAAACGTATCCGTCTGCGCCATCCCCGCAAATGTTTTCCAGTTCCGCTTGGCAATCATCGCCTCCAGCTCTGGCACCACCTTATCTACATCCATGATCCGCCTCCAGGTCACCCCCATCCGCACCTGATCCGCATCGGCAATTTTACGCACTCGAGTTAGCTTTACCCCTATCACATTCCCACTCGAGTCCCGCACCGCCTCCAACCAAAACATATACGCCCCATCATCATTCCTAGTAATCAACTCCACCCGATCCACCCCATTAAAAATGGTAAACTTCCCCGTCCCAAAAAATCCAGCAAATTCAACTTGACCACCAACCCGTTTGGTGGTCGCATTCGCCAACAACAACGCCATCTCAAACAAAGGCCCCTGCCCTCCCTCTTCATAAATCTCCTCCACCGACTCCTTCCTGCCAGTCTGAGGACTTATCCTGGTATAGTAATTGGCCACAATCGCTCCCACTCGCCCTTTCAGCTGATCTCTGGTATTCTGGGCCAGTTCTCGCTTATCCGCCCCCTGTTCTGCCTGGTTAGACACATTTTCTCTCACCAGCCTCAGGTCCAGCTCAGGATCCACCGGACGCAAATTGCCCCTCGTCAAGCGATCCCACAAGTACTGCATGCTCATAATCAACCCCGGATTTTCCTTACGGTTCCTACTCGACTCTTCCGAATGCAACTGCGACAACATCACTCCATCAGCCGGTAAGGGAGCATCCTCTCCCTCAGGATACCCCGCATTTTCTACCTGAGGCAACTCATCCACATTCTCCGTCAGATACACCACATATGGCCTGGCATCCAACAGTTCATTTGCATACTTTTTCTTATCGCCTATATAATCAGTCAAAAGTTTCGCCGTCACCTGCGGCTGCCTCAAAGCCTCCCTAATTCCCCCCATCATTCTATTTCGCCACTCCCTCATATCAGCGCCATCAGCCAAACTATCTCCCTTCTGCTCCAACTTCTTCAGCTGACCAATCATATCCCTATGTTGCTCGCTCCCCATTTCACTCGCCTTAGCCAACAAAGTCATCAGCTTCAGCATTTCGTTCAAACCCAATTCTTGGTTATTGTCTACGCTCCACCTATAATACCCATTCATTATTTCCCAGACAGTGTTGTAATCATCCCACTGCTCTTGTCGTGTCACTCTCCAACCCAGCCCCAACGCGCTCAGATAACTTTGGTTTGGCATTTGCACTTCACCAATCTCCATATTCGAGGCCAGCTCAAACACGCCAGTCACCACATTTACCACATACGCCTCAGCATCTTGGCTATTCGCGCTTCCCAACCACCTTGCCACCGGCAGTTCTGCCAGATGGCTTTTCACCATCGGCATCAAAGCCTTCATCCGCCTCTCAAACACATCAAATGGCAATTCTCCAAATTGAACCGATTCAAAGCCTTCTCCTGCCGTCGCTTCCTCAAACTTTCTCCTCACCGCCTCCTCCTGCACTTCATACAACTTCTCAAATAACCCCCTACTTGCCAAAGCCTCTCTCACCGCCGACCGATAATCTTCAGGCACCAAACTCTCACCCTCATCCATCAACAGCTGTCGATACTGCGCCTGAGCCTGCCCCACCCAGGCCTCTTTCCTCCCCACCACCGCCTCATTCCAGAGCTCCACCACAGCATTTTGCCTGGAAATCTCGCCAACAGTAAGTTCCGAACTCCCTAAAAGTTCGGAACTATCTCTCACCCCCACCCACCGATTCTCCCCAATCCCTGGCCTTGTAAGGGTATAATAGCCTCCCTTAGAAGGGTCCTTCTCATCCCGAGCCACCCATCCCGTCAGCTCAAACCCATCCAACTCACTCAAGTCTCCACTGCTCCCGTCTTCATTTATCAACAAATACCCATGATTTTCCTTCAACAAGATCGATTTACCATCCCCCGCCACCACCACACTATCCATGTCATAAGCAAGCCAGCTACCCGAACTATCTTGGTGCACCAGCCATTTATCGTCTCCATCCACGAAAAGCACTTTCTCCCCCTTCAGACTACCCAACTCCCCCACACCCAGCTGACCAACGTCTCTACTTCCCACCCTCCGATATGTCCATGGCGAGTTCCGATTTTCTCTCTCAAACACTAGCTCTCCTCGCACCACTATCTCTTTCCCCTCACTCACAGGCGAGTTACTAGCATAATCATATCCACCATAATTCAGCCCATTATTATCAACCACCATCTTATTACTCAGGTCATACCTCTCCCACAACTGAGGCTTGCCACCATACCTATCGTAATTAACTAATACCTCCACTACAGGATTCAACAACTCCACCCTCCCAGTCCGCCTATTTATCACCGTCATGTGTTTTATAGAATCAAAGTTTGCCCTCACAAACACATACTCCTCCGAGCTCCCCACTTCCACCTTAGTCAAATTAAGCTCCTCAATAATCTTCTGTCCAGGATCAACCAAATTCAACACCTGTAATTTTCCATTCCTTTTCACCACCGCCACCGTCCCTGTCGAATCAATCTCGATCTGATCACTTTTGGATACTGTAGCTCTAATCCCCCTCTCTCCACCCTTCTTCAAGGTCACATCAGGTCCAGACAGCATATCCAAATAATAACTATCACCTATAAGTTGTTTATATATCACACAATCACATCTAC
>RFGN01000459.1 GCA_003696645.1 Gammaproteobacteria bacterium
GCAGAGACCACTGCGAAAGGTGTGAAAGATGCGATGATCTGCGTGATTTTCTCCAGACCGGAAAATGGGTTGCCGCCATTCTCATCCGAATCAGTGTTTTCCCCGACATACTCGCGGAGCTCACCGACGGTCGAAAATCTGTCGATAGTATATTGATCGTCTCCAGCGCCCTGCCGGAGAACAACTGCCAGTTTTGCAGGATCGTCGTCGTCCATTCCGAACACGTTTTTATCAAGCATTTGTCGCACCGCGTTTTTCAGGTCTTCTACGCTGGCACCTTCTACATTTGACCCGCCATAGGCGAGATTCCGCTGGTCCAGCATGATCCGAACCCAACCATTACGCATGGCTGGATACATGACTCGGATATCGTAGTCAAGCTCTGGATCGGCTGGGAGTTCATTTTCATCAACCCCAAATAGGTATGGGTTTTCAAGCACCACGCTGGTGTGATTAATTCCTGGAGCCCGAGGAATACACCAGAGGGTATCATCGTTGCTGTTATACCAGAAACGCCCAGATGATGTTGCGAAGAAGCTGTCACAGCGTTTCATCCCATTCATTTCTTCATGCCCTTCAGACTGGTCAACTTGCTCCAGTATTTACTGTTCGGTGTCACCGTGATCGGCTCATCGTCCAGATAAAAGTCTATAGCGTGCTTGTCTTTGAACTCCTTGAGGAATCCTTTGAACATCCTTTCCAGCGTTGGATCGGTGAACTTGTATGGCTCGTTGAATGATACATCGTCGAAGAAAACGATCTTTTCTGGCGCTGGGGTCTTGAACACCGAATATGCCTGCTTTCCTACCGTTTCGGTGAACACGAGTGGTTTGATGTTATCTGGGATAGCGGGAGCCATTTGCCAGAACAGGCGCAGTGTCGTGTCGAAATTTTTGGATTTCTCGTTGATCCGTTTGACGAAAGAAGTAACCTTGCTGGCATTCGTTGGATCTGCCATGAGGGTATCCATGATGCTTAGATCGGTCCGGGGCAGGAGCTCATATGCCATTGCGATAGTGGCAGCATAGGCCATCAGCTTGGCATGGTAATCAGAAATTTGAGACATTCGGTGCGTATAACCAGCGATGCTCTTGAAAAATTTGAGGACCGCACCACCGATTTTGCGAATGACTGCCCCGATCTCTTCTGGCGTGGTTTCAACCATCGCGCGCTCCATCGCACTGATGATATTTTCTCGAAGAGCGGGTGAGACTTTCTTGAAGGCTTCTCCGGCTTTTGCCTCCGGACTGTCTGGATCCATCGAAATGAACCCACCTGATCCGCTGAGAAAATTGTCCAAGGCAATCACGGATTCGCCGAGTTTTCTGTCAATACTAGCCAATGTCTTTCCTCCGATGAGGGACTTACTTGCTTATTTAGCAAATTTTCGGGATTTTTCGTGTAGAATACTACTCATAACACCTCTCTAAATATGAGTATGACGATCACGATTGATGCAAGCAACCTGATACGGCCTTTTGGGGCACCAGTGCAGGATACTTTGAAAAATCAGGGTGTTAGGCTTATACCCTTTGATTTCAGCTACGGAAACTACACTGGTCTGCTAGACCCTATCAAGAAGGCCGGGGGTATCCATTTCCCTTATCGACCGTCGATTACCGAGAGTAACCGGGCAAGATATGCAATTACCGAACTGACACATACCAATGAAGGATCGGCAGTGTATGGCGGCAAAGAGACTGCAAGGATCAATTTGGGTGGCGGAACTTGGGTAGCTGATACTGTGGAGACCGGGAAATACATGATGGCCGTCCTTCATTTTTTCCGATCCGTCACTCTCATGGATTATGGTAACGGGCATACTGGGCGCCCTCCTACCCCTTGCTGGTTCTACGCCTATGAGCCATATGGATACAATGGGGTTCCCGTGTTGATCGAAAGCGCCGATATATCTTTCCCTCAAGATGTTGAATACATGGATATTCAACTAGGCGGCGAGACGTTGGTGTTGCCACGGGTGTTCAAAATTGATTCAATTTCGTTGATTGTTCAACATTCGTTCCGATATTGGCTTGAGGAGTTCAGCCTGGATGATTTTCGTAGCGGAGTTCTGCTCAAACGAGGAGTCATGCAATGAAGCCAACCTCTCCATATGCCAAAACGCCGATCTCTGGTCGGTTCATGGGGTATTACGTTCATAGGAGCATCCCGGAAGCAGACGATGACTACATCATCAACATGAATGATCCTAGGTTCGAACATCGGCCGGACCTGCTGTCTTATCAGCTCTATGGGAAACCGGATTATTGGTGGGTTTTCGGGGTGTTGAACCACTGGGAGGATCCGGTATATGACCTCAAGGTTGGCATGACACTGCGTGCGCCATCACGTGCGAGGATCTTGAACCAATGAACATCACGGACAAGAAAAAGAAGACTCAATCGTGGTGGGAGTGGTTACTGGAGAGGCAGAGCGGCGGGAATGTTCCTGATAACACCCCGCCGATATACCTCAATCCTGCTGACAGTTACTGGACCCGCAGGATGTTACATCAGGATGACACCTATAGCAAGCCATACGAGGATTACAACGGGATGTTGTATATCCAGAAGCTGAGAGATCAGCTTCACACCTCTGGAACCATTGCTGGAGGCGGAAGCTCTACGGTGGCCGGTATCGGGTTCTCAGCTAAACCAAAGCCACTAAGCTATAACCCACTCCATGATGTCTTGGTTCCACAGTATCACATCCGTGTGTCCATGCTTACCTACGATGTCGTCCAGCAATTGCAGAATGGGTCATTGCCACCAGACTATTCATTTGACTATGAGCGGCATTTAGTGCTATTCGAGACTGGAAAGGGTGCCCCTGAGAACACCAAGCTAAAACACTATTACAACCTTCGAGCAGCTACGATGACGAATACGTTGGCGCCCACCAACGTCAATCGAACATTCTCCATGATGACAGGTATGAATCTGGAGGTGTTTGAGCCTGTCGGGGTAGATATTGCCAAGGATATTTCGGATCTGGCGAAACAGGCGGGCTATCCCAAGGTTGCTGTTGGACGATATATTTTCCGGGTGGACATCTGGTTTTCTGGGTATGATCAAAAGACTGGCGTATGGAATGAACGGGTTGCGGGTCCGATCACGAACTTCATGGTTATCACGGATATTAAGGGCCAAATCGGCCCCGATGGTCTGACCCACAATATCTCGATGGCGGTTGCCAATCATCAGGCTCTAAGGACCGAAGACACCATCTTGGACGGGGGATCATTCCAAGTCATGCCAACCTTAGGTGAAACCCTGTCTCGTCTCGGAGAAACCTTGAAGGAGCAGAAGAAGGCGCGCACAGACGGGGAAATCATCAGGAATTACGAGTTCTATGGACCTGCCGCCCTGATGCAAGCCAGATTTGACTCGAATGCGGCTGTGGGGCAGGTATCCAAGGTCCGGGTAGATGGTGAACAACATACGTTCAACATCAACAAGGGGTCCAGCTTGATTTCGGTGATTGATTCTCTGTTGGGAGCCTTTGATTATCCTCGCAAGGCGTTTCTCACTGATGATAGGAGCGGTGCATTCTCAGTTCCTCGCATTGTCTGGACAGTGACCACCAACACCATATACAAAAGCCCAGACCCCATTCGGGGAGATTACCGGGAGATCACCTACCAATACTACCTGCTTCCAACCCTGACGTTCAAACAGGGTCCAGTTACCAAGGACACCTCCCCGATCTATGTGGACCAAGGAAACCAGAAGCGGCGCATCGAGATGATGCTGAATTTGGGCCTATTGAAGCGTCGGTATGATTTTCTCCACACCAGCACTAACACAGATGTCATCGACATGAGCATGGATGTTTCGGCATTCTACCGGCGAACTCTAGAGATTGAACGAGTCTATGACAGTTCACCAGCTGCTGGTATCATGGCACCGAACGAGGCGACTCCTGCGCCCGATAACACCAATAGGTTCACGGTTGGCGATCAAACCTTTGTTGCAGAGATAGCCGACGTTGAATATCCAGCAGTGTTCGATGACAAGCCACGTGTAACATCATACATAGATCAGGCGAAAGAACATAATGGTGAGGTAAACGCTTACATCATTGAGCGAGAAGATTATTTCGAGCTGGACTTCGTGTCGATCAAGATGTCGATCAAGGGAGACCCCCTATGGATCACTAACCGATACTCGATAGAGCAGCCAACGGATGCATCGATTCAGTCACTGGAACCTATCCATCTGGTTTCATCAGAGGGGGTTCCGGCTTACATCGGAGATCAGACCTTCTTGCTTCCTCATGCGGACGCCATCATATATGTCAGATCCAGGATGCCTGAGCAGGATAACTACCACACTGGCGCCGAGGAGTATAATGATGTGGTGTCTGGTTTCTATCAGGTCATCAAGGTAGATTCCAAGTTTAACGCAGATGGGAGCTTCACTCAAGATATTGAAGCAGTGAGATTGGACCATATTTTCCTGAAAGCCTTTGATTTGGAAGCAATTGGCCCCTAAGTATATCAGAAGCAAACAACAACAAAAGAGGCAAAGGATGGCAAAAGCAGTCAATCTTGAAGTTGTAGCTCGCGGAAATCCCCGTAACAAAGAAGACATCGTATCACAAAACAACGCATTGGTGCGGGATTTCATGCGTAAATATCGTGATTCCGGCATTGCAGAGGAGTATGCCGAGCATTCCTTCTATGTGCCGAAATCCGTGAAGAAGCGTCTCAAGCAGGCCAAAGCCCGGTGGGAACGCAAAAAAGAAATGGAAAAGCTGGCAGACATGTAAATTACTGGCGGCGAGACAGGAAATACGAAAGGGGGTGATTCTCATTGATGTTCTCGCCGCCACTTTCTTCTTGAAACGAATGGGTTAGAAACATGTTCAATTTCTTCACTGACAAGAGGTGGTGGCACTGGTCTATTCTTGGAACGGCTACTATCGTGTTCGGAATCTGGTTCCAAGTGTATTTGGATTCCAGGATCAACCTGTGGGCACGGGATTTCTATGACACCTTGCAAAAGGCCGTGTCAGACCCGGGCAGTGTGACTTCAGGTGAACTATACTCGTTCTTGCTAAGATTTGGTGCGATTGCCGGGATATGGATCCTGACTGCGGTTCTTCGTGACTTCCTAACAGCGCATTGGACGTTCCGATGGCGACAATCCATGACAGAGGTTTTCCATGAGCATTATGCTTCAATGGCAGATGTGGAAGGATGTTCCCAGCGAGTTCAGGAGGACACCCTGAAGTTTGCGCGTCTCATGGAGTCGCTAGGTGCTGGCCTCATTCATTCGGTGATGACGATCTTGGTATTCCTGCCCATGCTTGCTACTTTGTCCAAGCAGGTAGTCATTTATCCGTTGGTGGGGGAAATACCTGATGGGCTTGTATGGTTGGCTTTCTTGGCTGCGTTTCTCGGAACCGGGTTCCTGATGTGGATGGGAAGACATCTGCCGGGTATCGAGTTCGACATTCAACGTGAGGAGGCTGCATATCGAAAGCATCTGGTGCTATTTGAAGGGGACGTTGAGATCGACAAGGAGAAAATGGATTTCGCCAACCAAGTCAAACTATTGTTTGACCGGGTGCGATCCATTCATTTTACTGCATATCTGGCTTATGCGTGGTTCGGGGTTTGGAAGTGGTCTTATCTTCAATTCATGGTCATTGTTCCTTATATTGCCCTCACGCCGTCAATCGTGGCAGGTATGCTGACTTTTGGCATGATTCGTCAGATTACGGATGCGTTCCAGAAGGTGGAGTCGAGCTTGCAATATATCATCCGGTCATGGGGGTCGATTGTGGAGCTTATCTCCGTTTGGAAGCGTCTGAAAGCATTTAACCAAGTGTTAAAGAACAGGAACAAGTGAGGTAACGTATGAGCTGCTATGATGTAGAAAGGATTGCTCTAACCAGAGCGAACGAAGTTGACGACGATCTGGTCACTTTCCGATTGGTGTATCCTCGAATGGTGCATGCTGAATTTTTGACCCATCGGGTTCTATCCCGAAATTCATCGTCTTCCCGTGCGATTCCGGCCAAGAAAGCCCGTTCGTCTGTCTTGGCATTCTGTGAACCATACGAATGGGGAGCCAACAATCCCGGTATGCAATCGAGGAAGCCGCTATCCCCCATGAGGAAGTTCTTTGCTCGCGCAGCGTGGCGTTTTGGGGCGTCGGCTGCGTATCTCACTCATTGGATGTTGGAGAAGATCGGCGCACACAAACAGATCGTGAACCGGGTGATCGAACCATATTCGGTGATTCATACGGTGGCTACGGCTACGAGAAAACATTGGCAAATGTTTCTGGAGCTTCGAAATCACCCAGACGCTGATCCGACAATCCACCACCTTGCATACCTGATTGAACAGGAATTGAACAAAGATGGGGATGACTGGCGCAATTTTCATCTTCCGTTCGTAAATACCGAGATGCTTGGGCCGAATCCCGACAAAATTGATGATGTATTCGATAGGCGAATCAGTAATGGGGAGTGGGTAGACCCAATTTGGGTTTATGCGCACTATCAGTTCAAAGCCACAGAGCAACTCGGTCGGGAAGTAAGAGAGCTTCTGGGATCAACCATTGGCCTGCAATCGGACATGGGCGACTTTCAGATGGGGGTTCTTGGATACGCAATGGTTAGTAGCGTTGCCCGATGTGCGCGAGTCTCGTATATCCGGCACGGCGAGCTGTCTGAGAATTATCAGCGAGTCTCTCAGTTTGGTCTTCGGGTATTCATGCAATCGGCCTCACTCCAGATTTTGGAGGCGGA
>RFGN01000460.1 GCA_003696645.1 Gammaproteobacteria bacterium
ACCAAGGATGTTCCTGCGAGGTCTCTGGCACTAAGCCGTATACCGCAGACAGCCCGAACAGGCTGGAAACGGCCGACGAAGAAGGAGAAATAGCCATGTGCGGGATTGTCGGGGCCGTTGCGCAAAGGAACGTTGTTCCCCTTCTCCTTGAAGGTCTGAAAAGGTTGGAATATCGTGGTTATGATTCATCCGGTCTGGCCGTATTCGATCAGGATGGTGTGATACGCCGACATCGGGAGACAGGCAAGATTGCCGAGCTGGAAGAAGGGATCAAGGGCAACCCTTTTCCCCTGTTCGGTGAGGTCGGGATTGCACATACAAGATGGGCAACACATGGAGCCCCGGAAAGAAAGAATGCCCATCCTCATCTGTCTGGAACCCGCGTCGCTGTCGTGCATAATGGCATTATTGAGAATCATGCCGATCTGAGGGATCAACAGTCGCGCCGGGGTTATCAGTTCGAGTCGGATACGGATACCGAGGTGATTGCGCATCAGATTGACTGGTATCTTCAATCATCAGATTCCATAATCTCTGCACTGAGGTCAACTGTTGATGATCTGAGGGGTGCATATGCCATTGCCGTGATGGTCATGGATGATCCCGATCATCTATATGTTCTAAAAAAGGGCAGTCCCATTGTGATTGGTGTAGGAGTCGGCGAACATTTTGTGGCCTCCGACAGCAATGCGCTTCTCTCCATGACAAACCGTTTTGTCTTTCTGGAAGAGGGTGATCTTGCCATTCTCGGTCGCGAAGACTTTCGAATCCTGGATGAATGTCTTGTCGAGGTGACAAGACCGCTTCATGAGAGTGAGAGGGTCGTAAAGGATATCGAAAAAGGTCTATACAGGCATTATATGCTGAAAGAGATATTCGAGCAGCCAAGTGTGATATCCGAGACACTGGAGGGTCGTCTGACGCACGGGAAACAGCTTCTTGCGAACTTCATGGATGACCAGTCCAGTGCAATACTTGGTGAAATCGATGAAATCAGGATTCTGGCCTGTGGAAGCAGCTACCATGCAGGACTGGTGGCGCAATACTGGTTTGAATCTATCGCCAAGATTCCTTGCAGGGTGGAGATTGCCAGCGAATTCCGTTATCGGGCCGTATGTGTCAACCCTCGTGCACTGCTGGTAGCGATTTCACAGTCAGGAGAGACAGCAGATACGATTGCTGCCATGGAGTCTGCACTGGAAAGGGGGTTCAAGCATTCTCTGGCTATCTGTAATGTCGCAGAAAGCCGGTTGGTCAGAATCTGTGATATGAAGCTATTGACGCGTGCCGGCCCGGAAATTGGTGTTGCCTCTACCAAGGCGTTTACCAGTCAGCTTGTAGCATTGTTTTTGCTGGTCCTTATGACTGCACGTTTTCGAGGTATGGACGATTCAACGTGCCAGCATTGGGTAGAATGTCTTGAGGCGCTTCCTGCAGCGATTGAGGCTACCCTGCATCGTCATGATGAAATCAGGCTGTTGGCGGAACATTTTGCAGACAAGCACCACGCCCTTTTTCTTGGAAGAGGAAACTTGTATCCCATTGCTATGGAAGGCGCGTTGAAGCTCAAGGAGATTTCCTATATTCATGCAGAAGCATATCCCGCTGGTGAGCTCAAACATGGCCCGCTGGCGCTGGTGGATGAGCAGATGCCGGTGATCGCGATTGCTCCCAATGATGAACTTCTTGGTAAGCTTTTGGCCAATCTTGAAGAAGTCAGTGCACGTGGTGGTCAGCTGATTGTGTTCTGTGACAGCCAGGTCCGGATTCCGCAGACAGGTAATCTGCTGCAGCTGTCTTTCACAGGCATCAATAATGATCTTGCACCAGTTTTTTGGACGGTTCCCCTGCAATTGTTGGCCTACTATGTAGCCCTGATAAAGGGTACAGATATTGATCAGCCCAGGAATCTGGCAAAGTCTGTAACGGTCGAGTAGATTTGATGCCAACCTTTCATAGTCAAAAATCTGACGCTTGTCATGAAAAGGAATTGAATTTGCTTGAGGTTTTCACGGATAATCTCTATATTGACGCCAAGATAGGGAATCCATTGACTCAATCAATAAAAGCCTGTGTTGCCATTTAGGAAAAAAGACCTGCCATTCGTTGGCATCGATATCAGCACCTCAGCAGTGAAACTGTTGGAGTTGAGCAAGCAGGGTGATCTGTTTCGTGTAGAAAGTTTTGGCGTTGCGCCGTTGTTGCATGAAGGAGAGAAAAACGAATCAGATATCGATGCATACGGAAATGCAGTAAAGCTGGTCAAGAACAGATCCGGGACATCTGCCAAACTGGCTGCAGTGGCGGTTCCTGTATCAGCTGCCATTACCAAACGTCTGACAATGCCTGCTGGCCTCAATGATCATGAGATGCTGGCCCAGATTGAGCTGGAAGCTGATCAGCATATCCCGTATCCCCTCAATGAGGTCAGTCTTGATTTTGATGTGTTAGGGAATGTCGGTAATAGTGATGACGAAGTGAATGTCATGTTGGCCGTAGCCCGGACCGAAGAGGTGAACCGTCAGGCAGAGATCCTTACGCTGGGAGGGTTTGAGCCCAAGGTTGTGGACATTGAAATCTTTGCAATTGAACGCTCCTTTCAGTTACTGAAATCCCAGTTGCCGAATGAGGGGGAGGGAATGACCGTTGCTGTTATCGATATTGGAGCGACGCTGACAACACTGTATGTAATACAGAATGAGGAAGTGGTGTACTACCGGGAACAGGTCTTCGGTGGACGGCAGCTGACTGAGGAAATACAGAGTCGCTATGGTATCTCCTATGCTGAGGCCGGACGGGCCAAGAAAGAAGGGGGATTGCCGGATAATTATGTTCCCGAGGTATTGACACCCTTCGTCAGTGCCATGACACAGCAGATCAGTCGATCCCTGAATTATTTCTATTCGTCCGGACAGAGCGGTGAGGTTAATCATATTATCCTTGCCGGAGGTTGTGCCTCTATCCCTGGTGTCCTAGAGCAGATTGAAATGGAAACAGGCATTTCTGTGTCCATAGCCAATCCCTTTACAAAAATGACCCTGGCTGCAAGCGTCTCACCGCATACCCTGAGCATTGAGGCGCCTTCATTACTGACGGCGTGTGGGTTGGCCATGAGGAGGTATGATGGCCACAATTAACCTTCTTCCCTGGCGTGAGGAACGTCTTCGCGAGCTTAAGCGACAGTATGTTTCTGTCCTGATTTCGTCCGCAGTACTGACCGGACTGATAATCTTGCTTGTTCATTTTACCCTGTCTGAGCGAATAGATTCCCAGATCGCCAGGAACCAGATCTTGAAGACCGAAATCGCAAGGCTGGACAAGCAGATCAAGGAGATCAGGACTCTTGAGAAAGAGAAACAGTCGTTGGTCGACCGCATGGAAGTTGTGGCCAAGCTGGAGTCTACTCGCAATGATGTGGTTTACCTGCTTTCCGAACTCGTGAATACCCTTCCGAGCGGGGTCTATCTGACCCGTATCGTTCAATCAGGAAAAACCATTATTCTGGACGGGTTGGCACAGTCCAACGCCCGGGTTTCGGAATTCATGCGGACATTGGATGAGTCCGAACACTTTGCAGATCCTCGACTGAGTCGGATTGATGCAGCGCGTGTGGGTGCGGTCAATGGCAGCAAGTTTTCCCTGAAGGTTAATCAGCAATATAAGCGTTAGCAGAAGAGTATGTTTGGACAGGATCTGAATCTGAACTGGGATGAGCTGGATATCTGGCCACAAAAGCTCAAGGTGGGAATCATTGTTGTGCTTTGTGCTGCTTTGCTGGCAGTTGGTGGCTGGTTTGATACCCAGGTTCAATGGGAACGTCTGAAAGCCAGCCAAGCCGAAGAAGCTTCACTGAAAGAAACCTTTTCCGTCAAACAGATGAAGGCTGCCAGATTGCCCCAGTACAAGGCACATTTGGCCGAGATTCGCAAAAATTACGGTCAGATTGTCAGACGTCTCCCAGGCAAGGCGGAGGTTGCCAGCTTGTTGGCAGAGATATCTCAAACGGGTATTTCAAACAATCTGGAGTTCAAATTATTCAAACCTGAGGCCGAGCGCCCCTTTGACTTCTATTCCGAAATTCCCATCAAGATTCGTGTCACTGGGAAATATCATGATTTTGGACGTTTTGTAGCGGGCCTGGCGGCGCTTCCAAGGATTGTAACCCTCAGTAATATCTATATTACTGAGCGCAAAAAGGGCACATTACAGATGGATGCGATTGTCAAAACCTACCGGTACCGGGAGGAATCGCTATGAGAAGGCTCGCTGGTATTTTTGCATGGCTCCCCCTTTTTTTGGTTATCCTGTTGAGTGGCTGTGGTGCTCCGGATACCTCCGATCTGCAACAGTACATGAAAGAGGTGAAGCAGAAGGCCGAACAGCTGGCCAAGAACGCGCCACCGTTGACGCTGAAGCCTCTGCCAGAGGGGACAATAATCAATTATGATCAGGCAGCCTCCAAACGGGACCCTTTTGTTACATGGGTAAAGGCCCCTCGAAAGGTATTAAGGCAATCAGGGAAGGGACCAAAACCGAACCCCAATCGTCGTCGGGAGGCCCTGGAATCCTTTCCGCTGGACAGTCTGCGCCTTACGGGAACCTTCAAGTCTGGTGGAGAGGCCATAGCCCTGGTTCGTTCACCTGATGGCGTCATACATCGAGTCAAGAAGGGGAATTATTTGGGGACAAATTATGGCAAGGTTGTCAAAATCACGAAAACCAGCGTGGTGTTGAGCGAATTGATTGCAAATGGATTGGGTGGTTACGAGCGAAGAACCGCTCGATTGACCATGAAAAAATAATTCAGCGAGAATAGAATGAAACTGAGAGTATTTCTAGCCGTTTTTGGTCTGTTCTTCTCTGCATTGGTCTCCCAGACCAATGCGGCAGAAGGTTTTCCCAATGCCTTGCAGGCAGTGAACTATTCTATCCTACCAGGTGATCGGACCCAGCTGGATTTGGTGATGAGTGACACTGTCAAGCAAACCCCCCGAAGTTTTGCACTCGACAACCCCCCCAGGATTGTTCTGGATTTCCCCAAAACTTCCAGCTCGATTGGCAAGCAAAGGCAACTGGTCGGGTTGGGTGCCGTCAATGACGTTCTGGTGCTCGAAGCCAGTGGCCGCACCCGGGCAATCATCAGCCTCAACTATGCCTCAAGCTATGATCTTTCAGTGAAGGACAAGCATATCTATCTGATCCTCAAGCCGAGATCAGCAACGGATCAGGTGGTCAGTCATCCCGTTGCAACGCCTCATTCCAACCGGAACAAGGGGTCTCGGCCGGCAAGGCCCGCTGTACAAACGGCCTCGGCAGCGAAGAAGGGAGCAACGAACCGCTCTGATGCCGCGAAACGAATCTTGAGTGATTTTGATTTTCACAAGGGCGAGGGCAAAGGTGACGGCCGTGTTGTGCTGACATTGTCTGATCCACATACCCCGACTGATGTACACAAGGAAGGCGAAAGGCTCATTGTCGATCTGCTTGGCACAACCGTTCCTCCCAGGCTGGATCGGCGCTTTGATGTTACGGATTTCTCAACCAAGGTTCAGTCTGTCGATATCTTTCAGGAAGGCAAAAACGCTCGAATCGTGATTGCAACCAATGGACCGTACAAACATTCGGTTTTTCAGGCCGGAGATCAACTTTCCATCGATATCAAGAGCTTGGCCGGCAAGTCAGCTTCAAAATACAAGGGCAAGACAATCTCGCTGAATATTCAGGACATCAGCGTCAGAACGGTCTTGCAGATCATCTCGGATGAGATGGAGAGAAACGTCATCATCAGTGACAATGTCAAAGGCAGTGTTGCACTGAGACTTGACAATGTTCCTGTTGATCAGGCACTTGATGTAATTCTCAAGACACAGGGGCTGAGTGTGCAGGTGATTGGTGACGTCATGTTTATCGGCCCAAGCAGGGATATTGTTGCAAGAGAGAAACAGGCCCTGAAAGCGGCGCTGGATCTCTCTGAGCTTTCACCACTTAAAACCGATCTTCTGCAGATCAACTACGCCAAGGCCAATGATATTCTGAAGATCATCCAGTCCAAGGAGGCGTCTCTGCTCTCCGAGCGAGGGGCTGTAACCGTTGACAAGCGAACCAATACCCTGCTTGTCAGAGATACGGAGAAACGGATCGAGGCATTGAAGGCACTGATAAGCAAGTTGGATATACCGGTCAGACAGGTTTTGATCGAGTCACGTATCGTGATTGCCAACCAGAGCTTTGCCAAGGAACTGGGAGTGAAATGGGGGGTGACTGGAATTGGCGAGCCCAATGGTAACAATAACCCGCTTGTCACGACGGGCACTTCTTCTGGTGCAGATCAGCTGGCGACTACCATTTCGAATAACCAGCAGTTGAATGGTGGGAACCCCAGCATCAATGGCTTGCCAGCCATAAGTACAGGTACTTCGGGTACTCCGACAGTAAATAATCGTCTGAATGTCAATCTGCCGGCAACGGCACCAGCCGGTCAGATCGCCTTTGCCCTGCTGACCTCTGATGTCCTGCTCGACCTTGAACTTTCCGCGATGCAGACTGAAGGGAATGGTGAAGTGGTCTCTACGCCAAGAGTGATTACCATTGACCAGGAGGAAGCCGAGATCAGACAAGGGGTTGAGGTGGGCTTCCAGGAGGCCAGCTCCAGTGGTGCTACCTCCGTGTCTTTCAAGGAGGCCGTCCTCAAGCTGAAGGTGACACCACAGATTACGCCAGATGAAAGCCTGATTCTTGATTTGACGGTCAGCAAGGACAGCGTCGGA